>JAACVI010000508.1 GCA_009992505.1 Myxococcales bacterium | reverse complement strand
GGACGCGGGCCGGACAAGCCGCGGCCCCTACCGCGATCCGTCAGCTCTTCTTCGGGCCGTAGGCGATCTGTTCGAGCCGCTTCGCGTCGACGATCTCGATCAGGTCGGGGCTGACCGAGAGCGCGCCCTGGCGTTCGAGGTAGGCGAGGCCGCGGCTGATCTCTTCGCGCACGGTCCCGAGCCGGCCGGCGACGGTCTCCGTGGTGAGGTCGCGGACGAGGTTGCGTGAGTCCTGACCGTTGGCTTCGCGCATGACCACGAGCGTGCACAGGAACGAGGCCAGGCGCGCCGGCACGGTGCGCAGCGAGAGGTCGGAGACCAAGGCCAGGTTTCGATCCGAGCGCCGGGCCCGCATGTCGAGGATGGCGCGCAGGATCGGCGGTCGCCTGTCGGAGATCGAGCTCAGCGCTTCGTTGGGGATCAGGATGGCGCTGGCGGAGCGCATGGCGACGGCGCTCGCGGGGTAGCTGGAGCCGTCGAAGCGCACGCCCTCGACGATGGCCTTGCCGGGCCGCGCCAGGTAGAGGATCTGCTCGCGGCCGTCGCGCCCACTCTTGGAGAGCTTGACCTCTCCCGTGCGCACGACGAAGAGCCCCTCGCCGGGTTGGCCCTCGCTGAAGAGGGGCGCCCCGCGGGCCGCTTTGCGCACCTCGGCAGCACTGGAAAGCAGCTTGATGTCAGCAGCCGGGAGGTCCTTCAGGACCGTCACGTCGCGCAGCAGTTCATCCGCGGTACGGGGAGCGATAGCCATCGCGCCGACCCTACCACGAGACCCGGGTTGGTAGACAAGGACGCTGACGCATTATGGCCCAGCCAGGGGTCGCTCCGGGCGGTAGACCCCAGGAGAACAGGCGGGCATACTCCGCGCATGCAGCCCGTCGACACACGATTGGAGGAGGGTGACGCAGGCGAGAGCCGTGCATTTCTCGTCCTTCGCCACCTGGGCGAACTCAGCGTGGTGGATCTCGTCGTCGACGAGACCTTGAGCATCGGCAGCGACCCCGACGCCGGGCTCCGACTCGACGCCGCGTCGGTCGCACCGCATCAGGTCGACCTGGTCTGGGACGGCGTGGGTGTCTCCATACGCCCCGTCGGCAGCACGGGCGCCGCCACCTTCGTGAACGGCAAGCGCCTGTTCGAGCCGATGGAGCTGAAGCCGGGCGACGAGCTCGCCATGGGCCCCGCGCAGCTCGTCCTCGGTGTCGCCACGCCGCTCGAGGCGGGCGGACGTCGGGCGTTGACCCACCACGAGCTCAGGGAGCGCCTGGCCGAAGAGGTCGCGCGCGCCACCCGACGCGGACGCTCGACGTCCCTGGTCATGCTGCGGGCGCGAGCCGGGACCGGCGGACAGATCGCCTCGGCCGCCCTCGAGACCTTCCGCATGGGCGACGTCATCGC
>JAACVI010000507.1 GCA_009992505.1 Myxococcales bacterium | reverse complement strand
GGAGCACGGCCACGCTCGCAGCAAGTGCGAGTAGCAATCCGTGAAGTCCCCTCATGGAAGGTGCCGATGTCGCGAACGCGGGAAGCACGAGGGTGACGTAAGCAGCTCATGCGAGGGGTGTCAATGGGGAAAAAGTGATAGGTGTGACCACGTTCAGTCGAAGCTTGGCGCCAGGTCCGCCAGAAGAACGGCGTGCCTCGCCCATGATCTTTCATCGCCGTCAGCGCGTCGACTGCCCGTCGCGCTCGAACTCGGTCCAGTCCATGGCCAAGACAACCTCCTTGGCGTTGGCCAGCACCGACGGAATCCACGTCGCGAAGAATGCATCGAGGTCGATGCCGGCATGGGAGAGCATCCGGTCGACCTGCTCGACCCCGTGCTGTGGGCGACACGCTTGGCGATGTGGTTCCGTGAAGCCTCGAGGCGGTCGCGCTTCGACTTGGTGCCGGGCCCGGTCTTCGCGACGACGGCGCGCCGTCGGTCGAGCTGGTCGAGGACGCCTTCGGCATCGTCGTCGAAGAGGCTTCGGTCACGGACCTCTCGCCGCTGGCCGGGCTGCGCAAGCTCGCGCTGCTCGACGTCAGCGGAAGCGCGGTCGACGATCTGAGCCCGTTGGCCTCCGTGCCGCTGCACACGCTCAACGCCTACCGCACGCGTCTGTCCGAGGACACGCTGGCGCGCTTCCGCGAGGCGCACCCCGCGTGTGCCATCCCGCTCGGCGACGACTACCCGGAGCGCGAGGTGCGGTGCGGCTGCAAGTAGCCGCCGAACGTCCCGCGTCAGCGCAAACCGCGCGCCGTGTCTACGCGCGAGACTTGCCCGAGAGATGTCGGGCCACGTCCATGGCCATCTCGAGAGCCTGCTCGGCGTTGAGACGCGGATCCACGCTCGAGCGGTAGTCGCGAGCGAGGTCGGCTTCTTCCAGGCCACGCGCGCCGCCGATGCATTCGGTGACGTTCTCGCCCGTGAGCTCGAAGTGCACGCCGCCGAGGTGGCTGCCCACGGCCTCGTGCGCGGCGAAGGAGCTCCTGAGCTCAGCCAGGATGGTCTCGAAGCGTCGCGTCTTGACGCCGGACTCGGTGGTGATGGTGTTGCCGTGCATCGGATCGCAGCAGTAGAGGGGCGCGCGCCCTTCGCGACGCATGCACGCGATCAAACGCGGAAGCTCGCGCTCCACTGCACCGGCGCCGAAGCGATGGATCAGGGTCAGGCGTCCGGGCTCGCGATCGGGGTCGAGGCGCTCGGCCAGCCCGGCGATCCAATCCTCGTCGAAGTCCGGCCCTACCTTCACGCCCAGGGGGTTCTGGATGCCGCGACAGAACTCGACGTGCGCGCCGTCGAGCTCCGCCGTGCGCTTGCCGATCCACGGCATGTGCGTCGAGAGGTTGTAGTAGCCCTCGCGCTGCGGCACGTGTCGCGTCTGCGCCTGCTCGTAACGCAGGGAGAGCGCCTCGTGGCTGGTGTAGAAGTCCACGCGCTTCAGCCGCGGCACGTCGGGGCCGACCACGGCCTCCATGAAGGCGACCGACTCCTTGATCGACTCGACGATGCGCGCGTAGTCGGCGCTGAAACGTGAGCGACCCGCGAAGGAGAGATCCCAGCGCTCCGGGTGGTGCAGATCCGCGAAGCCGCCCTCGGCCAGCGCGCGCACGAAGTTCAGCGTCAACGCAGCGCGCTCGTAGCCGCGGAGCAGTAACGTTGGATCGGCCACGCGATCTTCGCTCGTGAACCCGGAGCGGTTGATCAGATCGCCGCGATAGGTGGGCAGCGTGAGGCCCGCGCGCTCCTCCGTGTTCGACGAGCGCGGCTTGGCGTACTGGCCCGCCATGCGCCCCACGCGCACCACCGGCTTCTTGGTCGCGTGCACCAGCACCAAGCTCGCCTGCAGCAGGATCTTCAGCTTGGCGGCGATGGGCTCGGCGCGGCAGTCGTCGAAGCTCTCGGCGCAGTCCCCACCCTGAAGCAAGAAG
>JAACVI010000285.1 GCA_009992505.1 Myxococcales bacterium | reverse complement strand
CGAGGTCTCGACCTCCGACGTGGTCGGCGCTGGACCGAGCACGCCGTCGACGTCCCGCGCGACCTCGGGCAGGAGCTCGAGGGTCATGGCCGGGCCGACGGGCACGGTGCGCAGGGGGTAGGTCACGACGACGGCGCCACGGAAGCTCGGCACCTCGAGCGTGAAGAGTGTGTTCAGCAGGCAACGACGCAGGGAGTCCGGGAGCTCGCCCGTGATGCCCGCCTCGACCACTTCGCGATCTTGGAGGCGAAAGCGGAACTCGGCGCGCACGGCGTAGTCCTCGCGTCCGGCGCGGTCTTGCCGGAAGCAGGCGCGCGCGGGCGGAATCAAGCGTGTGTGCAAGAGCGTCAGCACGGTCTCGGCGGGCACACCGCGCCCGAGCGCGGGCGATGCGGGGGGAGGCGCCGGCTCGGGCGGGGCGAGCGCCACGGGCAGGTTCAGCACCTCGGCTCCGCCGTCTTCGCCCACGGCCGCCAGCATCTGCGTTCCGATCATGTGCTCCGGGTCGTGGCTGGCGCGAACACGCAGGGCTCGCCCTCGGAAGCTCGCGTCCACGACGCCGCGACCCCTGAGGTCGAGTGAGACGGAGTCTCCCGCGTACAGCGCGGCCGCCACGTCTCCGTCACCGACGTGGCCTCGCAGCCATCCCAGGCGCCGGGCGAAGAGCCCGCTGACGCGCTCGTCGAGACCCGAATCCTGTCGTCCGCGGCTCGCACGCTCCGCGCGCAGCCCCGCCTGGATCACACGCCCTCCGGAGTCTGCGATCTGCCCCTCGAGGGTGCTCGAAGGGCCTTCGTCCCCGACGTCGAGCAGCGAGACCGGGACGCTCAGTGCGCTCAGCGCGTCGAAGGCCCGTGTCGTGGCCTCGGCGCCCATCAGCCGACCGTCGCTGATCAGGATGAGCTGCGGCGCGCGCGCGTGGACCGCGTGCAGGTAGGGCAGGGCGACACGCACGGCCTGGTCGAAGCGCGTGGCCGGACCGAGCCCCGCGTCCCTGGCGGCGCTGAGCGCGGTGAGCGGAACCTCGTCCGGCCCCTGCCATGCGCTCGACAGCGCCTGGGCGCGAGCGGCGAAGGCCACCAACAAGAAGCGGCTACCACGGGGTGCGTGGGTCAGCACGGAGGTCAACGCGGCAGAGGTCCGGGCCCAGTTCGTCGACGGGGAGACGTCGAGGGCCAGCACGACGTCCCTGGCAGCGGCTCGCTCTGGCGGCGCCCAGGCGCGCAGCGCGAGACAGCGACCGTCTCCGCAGCGACGCCACGACGCCGTGCTCGCAGTTTCTCCCGCGGCCGGGCTGCGGGCCTCGATCTTCACGGCGAACCATGGCTCCACCTGGGCCGGACGGTCGCCTGGGCCGCCCTCGACCGTCGGCGCCTCGAGACCATTCGCCTCCGCCGTGATCAGCGCGGGCGCCGCGCGCGGATCCGTGCCTCGGATGGGCAAGGCGAGCTGCATCAGGCCGCCGTGCAGCGGCGCGTCGACGGACCAGGCGAGGTGTACCGTCAGCTCCCCATCGGAGGGGATGGCGGCGGCGCGCACGATGGCGGCGTGTCCGCGCGCGTCGTCCACCAACGTCAGCAGGCCGATCGGGGCCGCGTCGGGACTGGCGGGGCGTGCCCGAGCCGCGCCATAGGCCTCCTCCGCTTGTGTCCCCGTGAGCGTCGCCTCGCGACACTGGGACTCGATGCACACGGAGAACCCCTCCAGCCGGGCACCCTCGGGCAAGGCCTGCCGATAGCGCAATTCCGCCGGGAACGAGCCCGTGTTGCGGAAGCGCCAGCGCTCCTCCACGTGCGCCTCGAGCGCCTCCCAGCGCACGTGGGTGCGATGCTCCACTTCCCGCACGGCCGTCGACGCGCCGACGATCTCCCCGGCCAGCGGCGCGGGCGGCTGGGTCAGGGCGTGCGTCGGCTCGAGCGGCACCAACGCCAGGGACGCCGTGTCGCCCAGAGCGAGCGGATCCGTGTCGTCGGCGCCGAGCGCATCCTGGTCTGCGGCCTGCGGCGTCGGCTCCCCTGCCGGCGCTTGCGCCTGACCCGACCCTGGCCAGCCGAGCAGCACCATGGCGAGCGTGAGCGTTCGAAGTCCGGAGCGCATCCTCACAGCATGACATCCCCGTGCCCGAGAGGTTCCCAACCGTCGGTTCCGGTGACGAAAGACTTTCCTGCCCGACGTGGTGGTCGTGAAAGACAGGGGGTCGATCTGCTGCTATGGTATCGCGTCTGCTGGCGGTCGAGGGGATCACGGCAAGGATTTGGGAGTCAAGCGCATGGGCATCTTCAACTTCGTCAAGCAAGGCATCATGGACACCGCGGACGCGATGACGATCCAGCGGCCTGATGACAAGAAGTCGCTGATCATCTTCAAGCATCCCGACGCGAACGTGCCTTGGGGCGCGCAGCTCACGGTGGATGCGGACGAAGCGGCGGTCTTCTTCCGCGACGGCGCTGTCGTCGGCACCTTGCGCACGGCGGGCCCGGGCCAGCGCCACATGCTGCGCACGCAGAACATCCCCTTCCTCGGTCGCTTCCTCGATCAGGCCACCGGCGGTGACATCTTCACCACGGACCTCTTCTTCGTCACCACGAAGCCCATCTACGAGCAGCGCTTCGGCGGCGAGCTCGGCTACATAGAGGATCCGCTCCTCGGCGAGATGGTCACGCCGCGCATCTTCGGTGAGCTCGCCCTGCAGGTCGTGGACCCGGAGCGCTTCATCGTCGGCTACGTCGGCATGCACACGCCGGACGGCAACGAGGCCATCACCCGCTGGTTGATGGGCAAGTTCATGAACAGCGTGAAGACCGTCATCGGCGAGGTCTGCATCGCCAACCAGACGAGCATGCTGAACATGATGGCGCTGCAGCAGCAGCTGCAGCAGACGTTCCTGCAGCGTTGCCCCGATCTGAACGAGATCGGTCTTCGCATCACCGACATCGGTCAGTTCAGCATCAACCTCAGCGATGAGGACAAGGAGACGTTGAAGACCGCTCAGGCCGAGATCGGCGCCGCCAAGCGCGCGGCCCGAGTCGCCAACATCGGCATCGCCCAGGCCCAAGCCGAAGCGCAGCAGAAGCAGTTCTCCCTCGACCAGGACTTCAGTCAGGACGCGCGTTACGTGCAGAACCTGGCCGGTGGAAACTTCGGCGCTTACGCCGCGGGCAAGGCCATGATCGGCGCGGGCGAGGGCATGGCCCAAGGCGGCGGCGAAGGTGGCGGCGGCGGCGCCATGATGTCCGGAGCCGGCCTCGGCATGGGCTTCGGTATGGCCAACGCGTTCTCTGGCGGCTTCGGTGGCGCACCCCAGCAGGCCGCTCCCGGGGTAGCAGCCGGCGCCGCGGCAGGTGCGGCGGCGGGCGCGGCGCCTCAGGGCGTCTCGTGTCCCGCGTGTCACGCGACCGTCCCGACCGGGAAGTTCTGCGCCGCCTGCGGTGCGGGCCTGGCCCCCACGCCCAAGTTCTGCCCCTCCTGTGGCACGGAAGGCGCGCCGGGCTCCAAGTTCTGCGCCAGCTGCGGGACCGGGATGCCTCAATGATCCCGAGGTGGTCGGTGACGACGACCACGGGGTGGAAGCGGGCTCCCGTGCGGCTCACGAGGCCGTCGAGGTGAGCCTGAGCGCAGGTGTGATCGTGGTCCTCTTGGCGCTGCTCTGCGTCGCGGCGGACTGCGGCTTCCGCTCGGGCGACAAGGGTCTCTACGATCCCTGCACCCGCGATTACGAGTGTCGGCCGCCTCTGATCTGTCGCACGGGTGCCTGCGCCGAGGCGGGCATGCCGCAGGACGCCGGCATGGACGCCGCGACCGATGCCGCAACCGTCACGGACTCGAGCGTCATGGACGCCAGCGCGCTGGATTGACAGGCACGAGCAGGCCAACCGTGAAGCTTCCTCGCCCACGAAGCCTTACGGCAGGGCCGGTGGGATGCTACACCCGCGAGGACCCCTTCGGAGCCTCGACGAGCCGAGCGAACCCCTGATCATGCGCATTTGTCCTGCTTGCGGAGCCCGTTTCACGAACGAAGCCGCCTTCTGTCCCCACGACGGCTCCTCCACCGTGGTGCATGAGGATGCGGTGCCGGACGTCGATCCCCTGATCGGCCAGGTCCTCGATGGTCGCTATCGCATCGATCATGTCCTGGGCGAGGGCGGCATGGGCATCGTCTATCACGCGACCCACGCCGTGCTCGGCAAGCCGATGGCGATCAAGGTGCTCCGCGGCGAGGCCGCCAAGGATCCCGACACGGTGAAGCGCTTCGTGCAGGAGGCGCAGGCCTCGAGCACCATCGGTCATCCCAACATCGTGAGCATCAGCGACTTCGGCCACCTGCCGGATGGCGCGGCCTACTTCGTGATGGAGCACCTCGAGGGGGAGACCCTGACGCAGCTGATGCTTCGTCAGGCGCCGCTGAGTCCGAGGGCCGCGGCTCGCATCCTGCGTGGCATCGGCTCGGCCATGGCCGCCGCGCACGCACGCGGGATCATCCACCGCGATCTCAAGCCCGACAACGTCTTCATGGCGCAGCTCGGCGATCCCGAACCCGTGGTGAAGATCCTCGACTTCGGCATCGCCAAGGTCGGCGGCGCGAACAACAAGCTGACCCGCACCGGGATGATCTTCGGCACGCCCTACTACATCGCGCCGGAGCAGGCCGCGGGGCAGGCCGTCGACGCGCGCACGGACATCTACGCCCTGGGCGTGATCGCCTACGAGCTGCTCACGGGCAGGGTGCCCTTCGAGGGCGACACCTTCGTGGGCATCCTCGGCAAGCACATGTTCGAGCCACCGACGCCGCCCGGGCAGCTTCAAGGCTCGGCCATCGCGCTCGAGCCGATGGTGCTGCGCGCGTTGGCGAAGAAGCCGGAGGAACGTTACCCCAACGTGGACGCCCTGCTGGACGACATGAACGCGCGCATCGAGGCGTCGGCGCCGGGCTTCTCGGGCGAATATGCGGCCCAGGGCGCCGTCATGGACGCGGCCATCGCGGCCGCGGGCGGCGGCTCGAAGGGTGGGTCGGCGCGCGCCACGGAGGACATCCAGCTGCCCACGGGCAAGGGAAAGCTCTACGCAGTCGCCGCCGTGGTCGCGCTCGTCCTGGTCGCCATCGTGATCGGCGTCGCCACGTCCTTCGGATCCGCCGATCCCGCGCCTACCGTCTCGCGCCCGCCGACCCCGACCAGCGCCGCGACGAGCAGCGCGACGGCGCAAGCCCCACCGGCCACGATGGCGGCGCCGACGGTCGCCAGGGCCGCCGCCGCCCCGACCCCTGATGTCGCGCGCGTCCACATCGACAGCCGTCCGCCCGGCGCCTCCATCTACGAGGGCGAGGTCCTCCTGGGCAACGCGCCCGTCGACCTGCCCCTCCCCGACGAGGCGTCGCCGCGCTTGCTCACGGTGCGCGAGCGCGGACACGAGGACGCGCAGGTGCGCCTGGTCGCGGGCGGACCTGCCACCATCACCGTGGACCTCACGCCTTCGCGAAGCGCGCATCCACGGAGACCCGCGGCAGCGAGCGCTGTCTCGGCCATGCTCCCGGACATGCAGCCATCACCCCACATGCGGCCCGCGCCGCATCCCCCCAACGTGCAGAGTACAGAGGTCGTCGATCCATGGGCCAACAACTGATCCTGCGCGCGTCCTCGCCGCGAGTCATCGTGCTCGGTCTGGCGTCCTGCGCGCTCTCGTTCGCGGCTTGTGGCGGGCATACGTCGTCCACGCTCTTGCGAGGCGATGCGCTCGGTGAACGCGTCGAGGCACCCGCCGCCAGCGCCGCCAACTACCAGACGAGCAACAGTGAGGGCGGGCCCGTGGGTCCGGAGGTAGCCGCCGCAGGGGTCGCGCGAGGCGTCGAGGCGGCGGCGCACGACGCGCACGTCGAGATGTCGTCCGACGGTCGACTCTCCCTGCTCGCGGGCTGGACGTTGGAGCATCTCGGCGACGGCGCCACGCCACCGCCCCAGGCTCTGGTCGAGTTCTTCGCGCGCCACCTCGGCTTGGTCGAACCGGTCCCGCACCTGTTGATCCTGGGTCAGCCCGACCCGGCCGGCCTCGAGGCCGGCGTGCACGACAGTGTCGCGCGTTTCCTGGAGCGTCAGCCCTACGATCACTACGGCGTCGGTGTGGCGGAGCGTGGCGGACTCACCCTGGCGGTGGTCACCCTCTCCGATCGGCCTCTCGATTTCGAGCCCGTGCCCCGGAGCGTCGAGCCCGGTGCGGAGCTGCAGCTGCGAGGTCGCCTGCACGCGGGCTACGCCTCTCCGACCTTCGCCATCACGGCGCCCGACGGCACGGTGCAGCGCCTGCCCGCTGGTGATGGTCCCGAGTTCGCGCTGACTCAGACGCCGTCTCCCGCAGGTGTGCACCGGATCGAGCTGTTAGCGCAGGGACCGCGGGGCGACAGCGTGCTGGCGAACTTCCCGGTCTACGTCGGCGTGCCCGTGCCCCATTCGGTCACGCTGAACAGCGGCGACGCGCTCGGTGAGCGTGGCGACCCCGAGGCGGTCGCCGCGGCGCTGCTCGAGGAAGTGCAGCGCACGCGTCGCGAGGCCGGCCTGCCCGAACTCAGAGTCGACCAGGCGCTGGTGCGCGTCGCACGCGCCCACTCCGTGGACATGATGCAGAACGGCTTCATCGGTCATCGCTCCCCCACGACGGGCACGGCGCCCGAGCGCGTCGAGCACGCAGGCATCCGCACCGGGCTCGTGCTCGAGAACATCGGCCGAGGCTACGGCGCCGCCGAGATTCATCGCGGCCTACTCGAGAGCCCTGGCCATCGCGCCAACCTGCTCAACTCGGACGTCACCTCGGTCGGCATCGCCGTGGTGGCCGAGCCCGAAGGCGAGCGCATGGCCTTCATCGCGACCGAGCTCTTCATCCGCACCGCGCAGGAGATCGACTTCGCCGCCGCGCCGGGCGAGCTGCTCGAGGCGCTCAACCGGGCACGTCGCGCGCGCCATGCCCAGCCCCTGCGCGTGGACGAAAACCTCGTCGCCTCCGCCCAGACCGCGGCAGAGGATTACTTCGCGCACCCCGACTTCAGCCAACAGGACGTGGTCGACGATGCCAGCGGCCGCATGCGTCGCTTCGCCATCGCCTTCTCGCGTGTGGGCGGACTGATGGTCGTCGTGTCGAGTCTCGACGAAGCGGCGACGCTCGAGCCCGCGCTTCAGGGCGACGTGCGCTACGTCGGCATCGGCGTGACCCAAGGCAGTCGCCCGGACCATCCGCCGCATTCGATCGCGGTGGCCGAGCGAGCGCGCCCGTACGGTCCGACCGAGCGGTACATCGGTACCGCGACCGAGGGCCGGCGGACGTAAGCCGCTCAGCCGCCGCGGCTGGCGCCGTCAGTAGGCGAGGTTGCCCTTCTTGGTCTTGGCGGGGCCCGAGCCCATCTGCTCGACCACGTTTCCGCCCTGGTCTTCGTAGTGGAAGCCGTTGGTGATGCGGAAGGCGGCGCCGTCATCGGCGCGGATCGTCACGTCGACGTCGCCCGCTTCATCGTGCTGAGGCGTGATGACGAGCAGCGTCTCCGGATCGAGGATCGTCACCTGGTCCGACTTCTTGGTGCCGAAGTACACGGTGTAGCCGATGTCCGTGCGGAAGTTGCGGCCACCGATCTTCACGGGCTGCTGACCTTGGAGCGCGCCCGTGCGCGGCTCCATGTGGAGAATCTCCACATCTCCACCGGCGGATTCGCCGCAGGCAAAGGCGCTCGCGAGGAGAGCGGAGAGGCTGACGCTGACGAGGAGGGGTCTGAGGCGCATGTGGTGATCCCGGCTTTCGCTCGCCACGATAGGAGAGCCGCGCCCGACGGGTCAAGCGTCGCGTGCAGTGGTGGTCCAAGCACGCTTCCATGCGCGTGCGGCGTGCGGCTCGTGCGTGACCTCCCCGCTTGCTGCGAAAACGTCCGCGCGTGTGTGCGAGCCCGTCCGAGGCTTGCGCGCTCGTGGGCCATCCCTGTCACGAAACCCATCCGCGACTTGACACCCAAGGGCCGGGCTCCTCAGACTGTCCCACCCCTGGGAACCACAGCTTGGCCAAGCAAAACCTCCTCCTGGTAGATGCGGACGAGCGAAGTCTCCGAGTCCTCTCGGTAAGCCTCCGTAAGGCCGGTTATAGTGTCGCAACGTGCGGTGACGGCGAAGGTGCGCTGTCGATGGTGGAGCTGTCGCCTCCCGACATGATCATCTCGGACACGCGGCTGCCCAAGGTCGACGGCTTCGCGCTGGTCGAGCATCTGCGCGAAAACCCCGATTGGGCGGACATCCCCTTCATGTTCCTGTCGAGCGATGGCTCGGTCGAGAGCAAGGTCCGCGGCCTCGAGCTCGGCGTCGAGGACTACCTCACCAAGCCGATCTACATCAAAGAGATCATCACGCGCGTGAACCTCGAGCTGCAGCGCCGACAGCGCGAGGGCTTGCAGCATCGGAACTCGCTGGCGACGACGCGCTTCTCGGGCTCGCTGTCGGACATGGGCCTGGTCGATCTGCTGCAGACGATCGACATCAGCCGCAAGAGCGGCGTGCTGAACCTGTCGTCGGGCGATCGTCGCGGGGCGATCTTCTTCGAAGAAGGAAAGCTCCGCCACGCCGAGCTCGGCAACAAGACCGGCGAGTCGGCCGTGTATCGCTTCCTGGTCTGGAGCGAGGGCCACTTCGATCTCGAGTTCCGCGAGGTGCGCACGGACTCGCCGACCATCTCGGGCTCGATGCAGGGCCTGTTGATGGAGGGCATGCGTCGACTCGACGAGTGGGGCCGCCTGCTCGAACAGCTCCCGCCCCTCGCCAGCGTCTTCGAGGTGAACGAGGAGGAGCTGCTCGAGCGCCTGGCGGAGATCCCGGACGAGATCAACGCGGTGCTCCGGCTCTTCGACGGGCAGCGGACCATCCTCGAGGTGGTCGACGCGCGCGAGGACGACGACCTCTTGGTCCTCTCGTCCATCTCCAAGCTCTATTTCGAAGGCCTGATCGTCGACAAAGGCGTGGGCGCCGAGGCGGAGCCCGAGCACGCCGAGATCCTCCTGCCTGGGGACTCCGAGATGCCCTCCCAAGCGGAGGTGGTGCCGGGCGACGGCGTGGAACAGGCGCCAGCCGAACGGCCCGCCGAGCCGCAGCCCGCCGCGGCGCTGGCGGAGGAGCCGGCTGAGGCAGTCGAAGAAGCCTCCGAAGCGCTGGCAGAAGAGCCGGCTGAGCCCGTCGAGGAGCCGGCGGAGGAATTCGCAGAAGCGCCGGCTGAGCCCATCGGGCAGCCGGCGGTCGCCGCGGAAGAGCCAGCTGAGCCCGCGACGGAAGAGCCCGCTGAAGCCTCGACCGACCGACAGGACGCTAACGCGGTGGAACCAGAGGCCCCAGATGTGCCAGATGGTGCCGGGGTGGACCTCGATCGTTCCGTTGAAATGATTGATGATTTTTCATCCTTTGGCGACGGCATGGAGCCTGCATCTCCCGAAATCGCCCCCACGCCCGGGGACGCTATGCCCCTGCCCGGGGACGGCGCGCTCGGCGTTCCGGCTGAGTCACCCGCTGCCTTGGAAACGAGCCCCAGCGAGGACGACTCCTCGGGTGAGCCCGAACCAGAACCCAAGCCCACGGAGAAGAAGATGGCCAAGAAGGGACGGAACAAGCGGGCGAAGCGTTCCAAGCGGAGCAAGCGACCCGGAGACGCTGCCGAGCAGAGCAACGTCATCCAGTTTCCTGCGGTCCAGGCGGCGGTTGCGGAGGAGGAGGCGCAGGTCGCGATGGGGGGATCCAGCTCGTCCGACTCCATGCAGCGCCCCGCGGAGGCCAAGGCCCCCCGCAAGGACGAGACCGGGTCCCATCGCCGCGCGACGCGAAGTCCGACGCGAAGTCCGACGCGAAGTCCGACGCGAAGTCCGACGCGAAGTCCGACGCGAAGTCCGACGCGAAGTCCGACGCGAAGTCCGAGCAGGACGAGCAGGACGAGGCCGAGACCGAGGCCGCTGAGGAGAAATCCGAGGCTGCGGAGTCCGGCAAATCCTCGGCCAGGAAGGGCAAGAAGAAGCGGACCACCTCTTCCTCCGTGATCCGCGCGCTGACGCAGACCGGGGAGCACGCTCAGGTGACCGAGGACTTCTTCTCCGCGGAGACCTACGAGGCCGCCCACGATGCGCCCCACGAGACCTGGGAGGATCTACGCTTCTCGGTGGTTCCGCTCGGTGCCGAAGAGAAGCGGCACCGTTCGATCGTGCTGATCGGCGGGGCGATCTTCGCGGTCTTCCTCGCCTGCATGATGGTCTACTACTACTGGCTGATGCCCCGGCCCGAGGAGCTCGGCTCGGGGCGCGTGACCCTGCCGGACCTCAG
>JAACVI010000284.1 GCA_009992505.1 Myxococcales bacterium | reverse complement strand
GTTCTCGGCGTCGACCACGCCCTTCACCTTGCGGCCGGCGGCGTTGACTCCCTTGTAGGCGAAGACGGCCATGATCAGTCGAGCCCCTCGGCCTGGGTCGCCGCGAGCACTTCTTCGACGCTGGTGACGCCCGCGAGCACCTGGCGCGCGCCGTCTTCACGCAGGATGCGCATGCCGCCCGACTGCTGCGCGATGCGCTGCATGGTCTTGGCGTCCGAGCCGTTGAGGATGGCGCGGCGGATCGCCTCGTCCACGACCAACAGCTCGTAGATGCCGATGCGGCCTCGGTAGCCCGTCTGACTGCACTCCTCGCAGGCTCCGGGTCGGTAGAAGTGCACCCCGCGGCTGGGCGCGAAGACCTGCGTCGCGTCCGGTTCCAGCTCGTCGTACGCCAGGTCTGGGAGCGAGAGGTCCTCGCCGATCTCGCGGTTGCCGATCACCGTGGTGGCGGCCACGCGCTTCAGCGCTTCGAGCTTCTCCGTCATGTCCTCGTCGTCGAGGCCGAGCTCGCGCAGGTCCGCGTCCTTGGGGACGTAGGGCACGCGACAGAAAGGACAGAGGCGTCGCACCAGGCGCTGCGCCAGGATCGCCATCACGGAGGACGAGATCTGGAAGGGCTTGATGCCCATGTCGACCAGGCGAATGACGGCCATGGGCGCGTCGTTCGTGTGCAGCGTGGAGAGCACGAGGTGACCCGTGAGCGAGGCGTGGATGGCGATGTCCGCCGTCTCGTGGTCGCGGATCTCGCCGACCATGATCACGTCCGGATCCTGGCGCAGGAAGCTCCTCAAGCCCGCGGCGAAGGTCAGCCCGATCTTGGGCTGGATCTGCATCTGGCCGATGCCCTCGAGCTCGTACTCGACCGGATCCTCGACCGTGAGGATGTTCTTCTCCGGCGTGTTGATCTGGTTCAGTGAACCGTAGAGCGTCGTCGTCTTGCCCGAGCCCGTGGGCCCGGTGACGAGCAGGATGCCGTTGGGCCGGCGAATCAGGCGCTCCCACACGTCGAGCTGCGCGCGCGCGAAGCCCAGATCCGTGAGATCGAGCTTCACCTTCTCCTTGTCGAGCAGACGCATGACGATGCGCTCGCCGCGCGCCGTCGGGATGGTGGAGACGCGGACGTCGACCACCTTGCCGGCGATCTTCTTGGTGATGCGTCCGTCCTGCGGCAGGCGCTTCTCGGCGATGTTCAGCCCGGCCTCGATCTTCACGCGGCTGACGATGGAGGCGAGGAAGCCGCGGTTGGCCTTCTTGCGTGGGAACAGCCGACCATCGATGCGGTAGCGTACGATCACCTCGCGGTCCGTGGGCTCGATGTGGATGTCCGACGCGCGCTCGCGCACGGCCGAGTAGAAGAGGTTGTTGACCCAACGAATGACGGGCGCTTCGTCCGTCATGTCGATCAGGTCTTGCAGCTCATCGATCTGCTCGCCGCCGTCCGAGTCGGCGAGCGCTGTCTCGTCCTTGCGCTCGTAGACGCGGTTGATGGCGTCGTCGATGGCCTCCGCGGGCGCGGCCACGGCCTCGACGGGCCGGCCGAGGAGCGCGCGCAGATCGTCGAGGGGCGCCGGATCGAGTGGATCCCCGACGGCCACGAGCACGTAGTCGTCGCGCTCGCCGATGGGCAGCACGTGGTGCTGACGCGCGAAGTTGATAGGCACCCGATCGATCAGATCCTCGGGCACGCCTTCGGTGTCGATGCGCTCGATGCAGCGCATGCCGACCTCGTCGGCGAGGGCCCGCACCAGGCTGAGCGCGTCCACCGCTCGCGTGGCCTCGAGCACGCTGCGCAGAGACGCGCCGCGCTCGTCCGCCGCCACGAGCGCCTGCGCCAGGGCGTCCTGGGACAGGGCGCCGCGCCTGACGAGGATCTCTCCGACGTAGTGCTGCAAGGGCTACTCCTCCACTTGCAGATCGACGGTCTGGATGCCGACGCTCTGGTTGGAGGTGGTCTCGGGCCCCGGTGACGCGGGGATGTCTCCCGGTTGCGGTGAGTCGGGGGAGATGACCACGTCGCCATCTCCATCTCCGTCGTCCGAGCCGCCGCGTGGCGTGGCCGCGCCCACGGGAGCGCGCGCGTGATGCTCCGGTGGCGGCAGTCCGCGAGCGGCCTCGAACAAGGCATGCTCGTGCGCGAGTTCGTCCAGCTCGTTGTTGATCTCGGCCACCAGGCCGCGCGTGCGCGAGTAGTCGACCGCGGGTGCGTACTCGTCCCCGCGGAAGACGAAGTAGCGGTCGAGGAAGTCCTGCCGCTCACGCATTTTGCGCTCGAAGATCGCGCGCAGATCCGCCGAGGAGCGGATGATGTAGGGCGTGAGGAAGAGCAGCAGGTTGGTCTTCTGCGTCGAGCGCTCGGTGCGCCGGAAGAGCACGCCGAGGAGCGGGATGTCTCCGAGGATGGGCACCTTGGTCTCGGAGGTGGTGGTGGAGTCGCGCATCAGACCACCGACGACCACCGTCTGCTGATCGTGGGTGACGACCTGGGTCTTGGCCGTGCGTCGGTTGATGGAGACGACGCCGAGCGTGCCCTCCGTCGCGCCGCGCGAGGAGATCTCCTCGGCCAGCTCCAGCCGCACCTCGTCCGCGTCGTTGATGTGTGGCGTGAGGCGAATGGTGGTGCCGATGTCCTGACGCGGCACCGAGCCGACGCCGCCCGCGAGTCCGGCCAGGCCAGCGAGTCCGGCCGCGCCCTGGGCTCCGCCCACGCCTGCGGCTCCTGCGAGCCCCGCCAAGCTGCTCAGGCCCGACGGGATGCCCGAGGTCTGCAGAGGCACGTTCTCGCCCACGCTGATCTCTGCCTCGACGTTGTCCATGGCGATGAGATGTGGCGTGGAGAGGATGTTGGCGTCGCCCGAGGTCGCCATGGCGTTGATCACCACACCGAAGGCCGGGATCGACAGGCCGAGGCCGCTGAGCTGCTGCGAGTTGGGGATGTTCTGACCGCGGACACCGAGGGCCAAGCCCGTGAGCGAGTCCTGGTTGATGGGAGAGAGCGAACCCTGAGCGTTGAAGCCGAGCACGGTGAGGGCACCCGCGTGGGGGAAATCACCGACGCCGCCGTGGTAGCTGAAGCCGAGCTGGTTACTGCGGCTCACGCTCAGCTCCATGATCACGGCTTCGATGAAGACCTGGCGGCGCGGCGCGTCGAGCTCCAGGAGTACGCTGCGCAAGGCCGCGAAGTCGTGCAGGGACGAGGTGATGACCAGCGCGTTGCTCGGCTCGTGGGCCGTGACGCGGATCTCCCCCTCGAACAGCGTGCCCGCGGCGATCGCCGACGCCGCCTGGGTGGTGGGCCGCGCCGCCTGGGGTCGAGCGCCGGGGGTCCCCGTGTGACCCGAGGATCCGCCGCCTCCCAGCAAGCTCTGCAAGGTCGAAGCGATCTCGGCCGAGTCGCCGTGCTGCACATAGTAGACGTGCACCGAGCCTTCGCCGTCGACCGGCACGTCGAGCTGTCGAATCATCTCGAGGATGCGCAGGTAGGCGCCTTCCGTCGCCACGATGATCAGCGAGTTCGTGCGTTCGTCCGCCAGGATGCTGGTGACGTGGGCGCCGCCGCCCGCGGAGCCCACCGTGGTCGGTCCCGCGGCGGCCGCGTTGGTGTTACCGCGCGTGGCGCGTGGTGGCGTGGGTCGGCCGGGCGTGGTGGCGCCACCGCCGCCCGAACCGTCCGAGGAGGGGAAGATCTCCGCCAGACGTGCGGCGAGATCCGAGGCCGTCGCGTAGTGCACCGGCTCCACCCAGATCTGTTCGCCCGTTCGTGGGATGTCGACCACCTCCACCAAGCGCAGCATTCGGCGTATCTGAGTGCCCGTGTCGGTGATGATCAGCGTGTTGGTGGGCGCGTAGGCGGTGACGTTGCCCTGCGCCGATTTGAAGCGCGTCAGCAAGGTGGCCACGTCTTCGGCGCTGACGTTCTGGATGTGGTGCAGGCGCGTGATGTAGCGATCCGTCGCCGCCGTGGGGCTCTCGCCCGTGTAGGTCGAGATCGGCTGGTTCTCGATGTTCGTGGACTCCACGATCTTCAGGTAGCGGCCGGCCGGCACCAGGGTCATGCCGTTGACCTCGAGGATCGAGAGGAAGGCGTTGTACGCCTCGGAGACGCGCACCTTGGTGGGCGCGTACACGGTGGCCTTGATGGAGCGCGCCTTGCCCGGGAGGATGAAGCGCTTGCCCGTGATGTTGGAGATCAGGCGCACCAGGTCCGGCAGGTCCGCGTCCTCGAGGTTGAACGTGACCAGCGCCCGCGGGGACGTGGCTTCGTAGTCGATGCCCGTCTCGAAGGGCGTGACCCCCGTGCCGGCGGCGGACTCGGTCCCTGCGGCGTCGCCGCTGTCGTCGGTGGCCTCCGGTGGCGCGTTCAGGCGTTGGCCGGGCCGATGTGGGCCCGCGGGGCGCAACTGGATGGGTGGCCGCGAGTTGGGCGGACGCACATGCACCTGGGGTTGGCCAGGCTGCTGTTGCTGCTCTTGGGCGTGCCCAATAGCCAATCCAGCCAGCATGATGCTCGCGGAGGTGGTCAAGATGGGGACGGCGATACGGAGTCTCACGGACGCTCCTGGTTCACTGGATGTTGTAGTCGATGGTCGTCGGCTGTCCGCGCCGTACGACTTGAAGGCTGAGGTGTTCGGCGCTGCGCAGGCGCGCATAGGCTTCGAGCGCGCTGTCGGGGCTGG
Source organism: Myxococcales bacterium (assembly GCA_009992505.1). Classification (GTDB taxonomy): domain Bacteria; phylum Myxococcota_A; class Polyangia; order Polyangiales; family Houyiibacteriaceae; genus JAADHO01. The sequence continues at coordinate 2,682 of JAACVI010000284.1, read as the reverse complement.
TCATGTCGAAGCCGTTGATGGTTCGGAGCATGTCGCCGTTCTGGAGGCCGAGGCGTCCGAGCAGGCTGTTGCGGCGGATGCCGTACATCTTGACGCCCACGACGCGGCCTCCCTGCTCGTGGGGAATGATGCGCGCGGTGCGCATCAGCTCGCCCTGGTGGGCCAGGATCTGGTCGACGAAGCCGCGCTGCACGTTGAAGTTGGTGTCGCTCACGCGGCTGATGCCGGACTCCATGTCGGCGGCGCTGATGGAGCCGCCGGGCGCGTCGGGCAGCTCGGGCCGCGCGGTCGCGACGACGGCGGCACGAGCGGGCGTGGCGACCTGAGCCTCGGGCTGGGCGAACATGGTGATCTGGCAGGGCGCGCCCGTGCTCGGTCGGAAGATGACCCGGTGCTCGTGGATCGCGAGCAGCTCGCGGCCGTCGACGCTCATGCCCTGGCGGAAGAGCATCGCCTTGCCTGCGGCGCCGATGATGGCCGCAAAGCTCCACAGCGGACGCGCGGGATTCACCACCGAGCCCACCAGCCGCACGCTGCCTTCGCACACGGGGAGGGGCGCGTTCGGATCCAGCGGCAGGGGCTCGGCCGTCTCGTCCGCCGCCGCCACGTCTTCCGTGGGCGTGCCGTCCAGGGCGCCCGTCTCGTGGTCGAAGATGTTGCGCCGCAGGATGGCCGTGTCGTCTCGGGTCGTCGTCGCGGAGGCTCGGGGAGCGCTCGCGCGCCCCGCGGCAGGCAGCTCGAGGGCCGCCTCGAGCGGAAAGAGCCAGGCCGCGACCAGGTTCGTGGAGCCTTGCGCCAGGAAGAGGGCGCAGAGCAGCAGCGTCGCCAGGACGACGACAACTCGGAGGCTCGGCTTCTTCATCGCGGGCATGGACTCCCCAGGGGTTGAGCAACGGCCGTGCCTACCCCGGAAACCCCGTAGAAGCTAGTGGTTGTCGGGCTTTTCCACCCTCGATCCGGGGTGCTCCATCCGGGTCTCCGACAAGCTGGCAGGGATGCACGGGTGAGGGCCTCGAGTCGTGCCAGAATGGCAACCGGATCGGCCATTTTCCGGGATCGGGGGCTCGAACCCCGGTGAGCGGAGGTCAGTTCGCGCTCATGGGGCGCTGCGCGCCGAGCTTGCGGTAGATCGTGCGGGCCGAGATGCCCAGGAGCTGGGCCGCGAGCTGCTTGTCGCCCTGGGTGTGGGCCAGGGTCGCGTGCAGCACCCTGCGCTCGATCTCGCCCAGGGGTGTGCCGATGTCGAAGCTGAGGGTGTCGCCGCTGCGCTTCACCCGCGCGATGGCCTCGGGCAGCTCGCTCGCGGTGATCTCCTCGCTCTTGCCCAGGACCACGGCGCGCTCCACGACGTTCTCCAGCTCACGGACGTTGCCAGGCCAGTCGTAGGCCGTGAGCCGTTCCAGAGCTTCCCTGTCGAAGTGCATCCCGCTCTTGTTGTTCTTGCTGCAGTAGACGCTCAGGAAGTGGTCGATCAGCAGTGGCATGTCGCCCTGACGGTCGCGCAGGGGAGGGCTGGTGACGGCGATGACGTTCAGGCGATAGTAGAGATCCTCGCGGAAATCACCCGATTCGACCGCGGCGTGGAGGTCGCGGTTCGTCGCCGCGATCAGCCGGAAGTCGGCGCGCTCCGTCTTGCCTCCCACGGGCTCGTACTCGCCCTCCTGCAGCACGCGCAGCAGCTTCACCTGCACCTGGGGCGCGAGCTCACCGATCTCGTCCAGGAAGAGCGTGCCGCCCCGCGCCTGCGCGATCCGGCCCTCACGCCGCTGGGTCGCGCCCGTGAAGGAGCCCCGCTCGTGCCCGAAGAGCTCCGATTCGACCAAGGTCTCGGGCAGCGCCGCTAGGTTCACGCCCACGAAGGCGCCTTCGCGCCGGCTCTCCTCGTGGATGAAGCGCGCCAAGAGCTCCTTGCCCGTGCCGCTCTCGCCCAGGACGAGCACGGTCGCGCTCGACGGAGCCGCCGTGCGCGCGATGTCCAGAGCGCGCCTCAGCGCCGGCGAAGAGCCCACGATCGAGCGCTGTTTCAGCGCCGAGAGCTCCTGTTTCAAGGTGCGGTTCTCGGCTACCAGGCTCTGGCGCTCGGCCGCCTGCTTCACCGTCTTGACGATCTGCATGCGCTTCAGCGGCTTCTCGACGAAGTCGTAGGCGCCCTCGCGCATGGCCTCGACCGCGGTCTCGATGCTGCCGTACGCAGTCATCACCACGACCTCCACGTCCGGCTGTACCGTGCGCAGCGCCTTGATCAGATCCACGCCGCTGACCACGGGCATCATCAGGTCGGTCAAGACCACGTGCACGCGATGGCCGCGGCAGAGCTCGAGCGCCTTCTTGCCGTCGGGCGCCTTGAGCACGCGGAACTCCTGCTTGGCGAAGATCTTGGCCAGAGAGGTCAGGTTCGCGGGCTCGTCGTCCACGATGAGGATCGTCGTGTCCTGGGGTTTTCGCATGGTCGGGGCTCCCGGCTCAGTGACAAGATGACAAGTGTGCCATAACGTCGATTCGCAGGCTCGAAGAAAAATCTGCCGCAATTTCAGCAGAATCTCCGCCGAAGCCTGGATTGACTCGGCCCAGGCTGTGCCCGCGAGGGCGCACACAGCCTGAGCTTTGCCATTCTAGCAATAGCCAGGCCAAGTCTGACAGCGATGCCGCGTGAGCGAGCCCACGAGCGGCGTGGTGCGACGC
>JAACVI010000506.1 GCA_009992505.1 Myxococcales bacterium | reverse complement strand
CTCGGCGGTGCCGCCATGCTCAGCGCCGCGGGGCGCATCAGCGAAGCCTTGGCGGTCGCGACCATCGGTGCACCCGCCCACCCTGCGAGTCTGTCGCAGCTCCTGGTCGACGAAGCCGAGGAGATCGCCGAGCACGGGCGCGCGCAGGTGAAGCTCGGAGAGCGGAGCTTCCGCGTCTCGAAGCACTTCCTCGAGGAACTCGCGGCGCAGGGCGCACGCAAGACCATCTCCAAACTCGGCAAGGCGCTGCTCGTCTTCCACTCGCCCGACGATCAGCTGCTGAGCGTCGACAACGCCGCCGCCCTCTTCAGCGAGGCGAGACACCCCAAGAGCTTCGTCTGCCTCGACGGCGCCGATCATCTCTTGAGTCGCGAACAGGACGTCGAGTACGCGGCCGTCGTGCTCGCAGCCTGGGCCAGCCGCACCCTGCCGTCCGCTTCAGCCGGCTGAACTCACGGCACGGATGGCGTCGCGGTCGTCGACGTTCCGCCCAAGTCCTGGAGCGCTTGCACGGCCTCACGGAGCGCGGCGGCCATGGCCTGCGCGTCCTGTGCATCGTTCGCTGCGCCGCCTTGGCCAGCGCCGCCTTGGCCCAAGTTGCCGAGACCGCCGAGACCACCCGGCCCGAGCAAGCGCTGGAGCAGCGAGCTGACGTCGCCCCCGTCCGCGCCGAGCCACTGACCGAGCATGCTGCCTTGATCGCCCTGCCCGAGGTCCTCGTCGCCGTGGTTCTGCTCGAAGTAGCGCGCGAAGAGTCGGCGCACCTGACGCGCGTGCGGCCCCCGCGCGAAGGCCGCGCGCAGCTCGGTCGGCGTCGTGACGCGGAAGGCGTTGAGTGTGGCGTAGCTTCGCAGCGCCGCGAAGAAGGCCTCGTCACCCATGACGCGCCGCGCCTCGCGATAAAAGAACGGCCCCTTCCCGTACACCAACCCCGCGTACGCGAGCTCGGAGGGGAAGGCGTGCGCTGGCCTGTCGACCTTGCCGTCGGGCTGCCCGTTCATGCGCATCATCTGGTAGTTCTGCGCCACCTGTCGCGCCATCTCCTGCGCCGCGCGCTCGGCACCGTAGCGATCTTCCACGGCCAGCACGGCCGAGTACTGCGCGAGGGACTCGTCCACGAAGGGATTGTCGCGCGAGTCGCTGCCCACCACGCCGCTCCACCATTGGTGTGAGACCTCGTGCGCCGTCACGAACTCGAGCATGGGCTCGATCATCATCTGGCCGAAGCCACCGAGGCCGACGCCGCCGAGCAAACCCGCGACGGATCCGAGATCCGCGCCGCCCGCGTTCGCACCACCCGCGTCGGCTCCGCCCGTGATGGGTCGATAGAACATCGAGGCGACGGTGACGAGGCCGCTGAACTCGACGCCGCCCGCGCCGCCCACCAGAGGCGCCTCGACCAGATCGA
>JAACVI010000505.1 GCA_009992505.1 Myxococcales bacterium | reverse complement strand
GCAGCTCCCGTCGAAGCCCGTGTAGCCCGTCGCGCACGGCACGCACACGCCATCATCGACATCCGCGTCGCAGTCGTCGTCGACGCCGTTGCAGACCTCGACGGCGCCTGGGTGGACGCTGCCGTTCGAGTCGTCGCAGTCATCGCCGCTGCACTCGATGGCGCCGTGGCCGTCGCCGTCCGCGTCGCCGCTCACGTCACACAGGGTCTGGCAGGCGTCCGCTCCTTCGTCGCAGGTCTGACCGCTCAAACACCGATCCGGCCCCAGCACGCAGCCGCGCACGCCGCCGAGGGCATCGCTCGGGGCACAGCGCTCGGCGCCGTTGCAGAAGAGCCCGTCGTCGCAGTCGCCGTCCGCGGAGCACAGCCCGCCGCCGTCTCCGGCGTCGCTCGCGTCGCTGGTGGCGTCGCTCGCGCCATCCGTGGCGGCGTCGCTCGCGCCATCCGTGGCGGCGTCGCTCGCGCCATCCGTGGCGGCGTCGCCGCGCGAGTAGCCGCTGAAGTCGTCCACGATCGTGCACGCACCAGGGGCGATCAGCAGGATTGAGATCAGCAGTGCTTGGCCCATTCGCATGTCAAAACGCTCCCTGCATACTCGCCATGCATCCGCTGGAATCGCACGCGATGCCCGCGCTCGTGTCCGAATCCTCTGGCCCGCGCCCGAGCATCAGCCACAGCAAGCCCGCGCCGGCGGTCAGGCCCCCCGTGATCCATAGAATGTCCGTCGTGATCCCCAAGCGTCGCCCACTCGAAACCACGCTCTCGAAGTCCCCTGTGCAGTTGCTGGGCGTGCGGCAGAGCTCATCCACCCGCGATTTCCGGCTGTGAGTCATCAGCCCCGTGACCAGCGCACCCACGAGCAAGGCACCCCCGGCACCCATGGTGACGACGGGTCCAAGGCGCGAGCTCCCTCCAGCGCGGACCTCCGCCGGCGCACCCGGTTCACCTCCACCCGATCCTGGCGTCATCACGACGCTGCCGTGGTCGTCCTCGGCCTCGTTCGCGTGGCCCGGCTCCGCGGAGTCCGCGTGCGCGGCATCGGCTGAGGAAGTGCCTCCCTCGGGCGGAGCCTGGGCAGCTTGCCGATCCGGCCCGGCGTTCGCCGCCCCAGCCGTCCGGCTCGCGGCCGCTGCGATTCGCTGGTCGAGGACCTCTAGACGCGCCGCGAGCTGCGCTCGCTGGCTGTTGTCCTCCATGCTCGCGAGGTAGTTGCGCAGGGCCGCCGCTGCGCGCACGTCGTCTCCGCCGTCTCGATAGGCGAGGTAGAGATTGTACTGCAGCGGGGCCAGGTGGCTGATGTCGTACGCAGCCTGGAACTCGCGCGCGGCCTGCGCGAAATGGCCCATGTCGTAGAAGCGCTGGGCCACATCGAAGTGCATCCGCGCCTGCTCCGTGGAGGCCGCCGCGTCCCCCTGACCTGGCGCGTCGCCGTGGGCCTGAGCCGCGACCGGATGGTTCAACCC
>JAACVI010000283.1:293-7557 GCA_009992505.1 Myxococcales bacterium | reverse complement strand
CCGAGCTTGCGCACCAGGGTGGTCTCGATCGCCAGGATGTCGTCGAAGCGCGCCGGTCGCTTGTAGCTGAGCTCCGCGTTGGCGACGACCAAGGTGACGCGATGGCGCCGTTCGAGCTCCCCGAAGTCGAGCCCACGCGCGCGCAGCCACTCCACGCGCGCTTGCTCCAGCCAACGCAGATAGACCGCGTGATGCACCACGCCGCCCTGATCCGTGTCGCCGTAGCCCGCGCGGACCTGGTACGTGTGTGACCTCGACGCCGTCAACTCGTCGGCGGGCGCGTTCGACTCGTCGGCGCTAGTCAACTAGGCGGCCTGGCCGAGCTTCTCGCGCACCTTGTCGTAGACGGCCTGGAGGTTGGTGAGCTCCGACAGTTCGCTCTCTGGGATCGTGAGCTTGTAGGTGCGCTCCACGTCCGCGACGATCTCGATGGCCATCATCGAGTCGATGCCCAGCTCGGCGAAGGGTTGCTCGTCGGGCACTTCGTCGAGCTCGGCGACTTCACAGATGATCTCGCGGAGCTTGTTCTTCAGTTCGTCGGCCATCACTTCACCTTCTTCAAGCGTGCAGAGGAAATTCCCCGGCCTGGTACATGCGTCTCGCCTCGAGTCGGCGCGCTTTGCCGCTGGACGTCTTTGGCAACGATCCCGCGGGCAAGAGCCCGATCATGGATGGGGTCAGCCCGAAACGCTCGGTCAGCGTTCGCGGGATCGCCTCGCGCAGCGCGGCGGCATCGGCGCGGCCGCACTCGGCCAGGATGCCGAGGCGTTCGCCATCCCCGTCGTCGATCGAGAAGGCCACGACGTTGCCACGTCGCACTCCGGGGAGCTCCCCCAGGGGCCACTCGAGATCCTGCGGATGGAAGTTCGCGCCGCGGATGATGATGAGATCCTTGGCGCGTCCGCAGATGAAGAGCTCGCCATCGGCCACGTAGCCGAGGTCGCCCGTGTGCAGGAACCCGCCGCGGAAGCTGGCCTTCGTGGCCTCGGCGTTCTCGAAGTAGCCGGGCGTCACGCTCGGTCCGCGCGTGATGACCTCGCCCACCTGGCGCTCCTCGAGCGTCTGGCCCGAGTCGTTCACGATGCGCACTTCGTGCTTCGGGAAGCAGACTCCGTTGCCCACGAGCTCGACCGCGGTCTCGTCGCCGACCGAGGCGGGCGTCGCCTCGCCTCGCGCGAGCGCGCCGCGATCCACGCGATCGACGCGGATCGTGCGCTCCAGCCCGTGGAAGGTGATGGCGAGGGTGGCCTCGGCCATGCCGTAGCTCGGCAGCAGCGCCTCGGGGCGGAAGCCCGTGGGTGCGAGCTTCTCCGCGAAGGCTTCGAGGGTTCGCGCGCGCACGGGCTCGGCGCCGCAGCCCGCGACACGCAGGCGCGAGAGGTCGAGGCTCGAGAGGTCCGCGTCCTTCAGCCTGCGGGTCACGAGCTCGTAGGCGAAGTTGGGCGCGTAGGTGATCGTCCCGCCGTAGCGGCTGATGGTCTCGAGCCAGCGCTTCGGGGAGCGCGCGAAGCTCTCGGTCGGCAGGATCACCACCGGGATGTCGCAGACCAGGGTGCCCAGCACGAAGCCGATCAGGCCCATGTCGTGGAAGAGCGGCAGCCAGCTCACGCCCACGTCGTCGTCCCGGCGGTCGAGGCCATGCGGGCCGAGGAAGCTCGTGGCGTTCGCCACCAGGTTCTCGTGGCGCACCATCACGCCCTTGGGGCGCGACGTGCTGCCCGAGGTGAATTGCAGGAAGCAGAGATCGTCGGGCGCGATCTCCGGAGCCACGAAGGGCTCCCTGGCCGTCACCGCCGGCGCGAAGAGCAGCTCGGTCGTCAGCAGCTCGAGATCGTCGCTGCCGAGCGTCTCCACCACGGGCAGGTTCTGCTCCATGCACAGGAGCGATCGGGCCCTCGAGGCCTCGAGGATGTGGCGCAGGCTCTCGACGTAGGTCTCGACGCCCTTGAAGCTCGCCCGCGGGAAGATCGGGACAGGCACGACCCCGGCCACCACGGCGCCCAGAAAGCTGAGCACGAATTCGGCAGGATCCGGCACGACGATGGCGAGCCGGTCGCCCTTCTTCAGGCCGCGGGAAGTGAGCAGGCCGGCCCGACGCGAGGCCTCCCGTCGCAGCTCGGCGTAGGGGAAGTAGCGTTCTTCGCCCTCTCGACCGAGGAAGCGAAAACCACGCTCGTCCCCGCTGGGCAATCGCTCGAGCGCGTCGACCAAGGTGCGCGGAGGTGAGGCTGGAAGCGTCATGCGTGAACGGGTGGCGAGACAGGGGCGAATCGCGCCCGCGTCGGGTCGGCAATTAGGGGTGGCCCTCTGCTGTGTCAAGCCGCCAATCCCCCACAAAACAGGCCGTTCGGCCAGTGGCATCGCTTGCGTCCGCTCGCTTCAGCGCGCTATAGAGCCGCCGCCATGACGCGCGTCTTCGTGACAGGAATGGGGGTGGTGAGCCCCATCGCCGTAGGCGTCGATGCCTTCGACGCCGCGCTCGACGCGGGTGTGGACGGCGCGGCCGAGATCACGCGCTTCGACCACGAGATCTTCGATCGGCACATCGCGTGCGAGGTGAAGGACTTCGTGCCGCGGGATCATCTGACGGCGGCGGAGGTCCGGCGCACGGGCCGCTGCGCGCAGATGGCCCTCTCTGGGTTGCGTCAGGCTCTGGCGCAGGCGGGCATCGCCCCCGAGCGCATCGCCGGTCCGCGCACGAGCGTGGTGATCGGGACCACCATGGGCGAAGCCAACGTCCTGGGTGAGCTCGAGGCAGCCTGGATTCATCGGGGCGACGGCGTGATTCACCCCGCCCGTTTGCCGCGCTACGGCACGACGCTCCTGCCCATCCATCTGGCCCGTGCGATCGGCGCACGCGGACTGGTGCAGACGCTGCCTTCGGCCTGTGCCGCGGGCAACTACGCCATCGGCTTCGCCGCCGAGCTGATCCGCGCCGGGCGCGCCGACGTGGTCGTCACGGGCGCGAGCGAGGTGCTCGAGAAGTTGCAGTTCGCCGGCTTCGCCCGCCTCGGCGCCATGAGCCCGGACTTCGTCCGACCCTTCGACGTGGACCGCAAGGGGCTGCTCGTCGGTGAAGGTGCGGGCATCTTCATCCTCGAGAGCGAGGCCCACGCGGTCGCGCGGGACGCCAACGTCCTGGCCGAGGTCGGCGGCTACGGCCTGGCCTGCGACGCCCACCACATCACCCGTCCCCATCCCGAGGGCGTGGGCAGCCTCCAGGCCATGCGCAGCGCGCTCGAGACCAGCCAGATCACCCCGGACAAGGTCGACCTCGTGAACGCCCACGGCACGGCGACCCAGGCCAATGACGCCATCGAGGCGATGGTCCTCGGTCAGCTCTTCGGCGCGAGTCGACCCGCCGTGACCGGCATCAAGAGCATGCTCGGTCATTGCATGGGCGCCGCCAGCGCGATCGAGGCGGTGAGCTGCGTGCTCTCGATTCAGCGCGACTCCGCGCCACCCACCACCCATCACGAGCAATGCGATCCCGGGTGCGACATCGATATCGTCGTAGGCGCGCCGCGCGCCATGCGCTGCGACGTGGTGCTCAACAACGCCCTGGCCTTCGGCGGCTACGACGCAGCCGTGATCTTCGCCAAGCTCGGTGTCTTGCCCGACCTCTCTCAGGCCGTCGCTCCGCTGGAGGCGAGGTCATGAGAGTTCGCGCCATCACGGGCTGGGGCGTGGTCTCACCCCTGGGGGTGGGCCAGACGGACTTCGTGGAGTCCTTCTCGAATCTCGAGCAGGCTCGCGAGACGGCGTTTCGCGGTCCGACGGAGCTGCTCGCCGAGACCGCGCCCGGTGCGCACCTGGCGGAGGTCTGGGATTGGGATCCGAGTCGTTGGCTGGGACCGAAGGGTCATCGCACCTTCGATCGTCTGACCAAGTTCTTGATCGTCGCGGCGGGCCAGGCGCTGGCCCACGCCGAGATCAAGCGCGACCGGGAGTTCCTGGCCCTCGGTCCGGATCGAGTGGGCATCTGCTCCGCCACGGCCTACGGCTCCCTCGACGCAATCACGGAGCTGAACCGCATCGCCGAACTGGAGGATCCGCGCTACATCAACCCGACGCGCTTTCCCAACACCGTGATCAACGCCGCGGCCGGCTACGTGAGCATCTGGGAGGACCTGCGCGCCCCCAACACCACGATCGTGGATGGCAATTGCGGCGCGCTGGACGCGGTCGTCAACGCCGACCTGCACTTCTGTCGTGATCGCGCGGACGCCTTCCTCGTGGGTGGCGGCGAGGTGCTGACGGAGCCGCTCTACGTCGCGATGCACAAGCTCGGCGTCGTGGCGGAGGGCGTCGGCGCGCCCGGGCTGCACCTCGGAGAGGGCGCGGCCTATCTGGTGGTCGAGACCCTCGAGGGCGCCGCGGCGCGTGGGGCCCGTGTGCACGCCGAGATCATCGGCTTCGGCACCTCCTTCGACGCGCCCGAATCCGAGGCCTTGCTCGTCCACGCCTCGCCCCGGGCGGTCGAGGAGGCGATGAGGCTCGCGCTCACGGACGCGGCCCTCGAGGCCTCCGACATCGACGTGGTCGTCGCCTCCCGTTCCGGCATCGCGCTCTTCGACGCGGCCGAGGAGACGGCGCTCGAAGCGGTCTTCCCCGAGTCGACGGCCTGCGTCGCGCCCAAGCGGATCTTCGGCGAGACCTTCGGCGCCGGCGGCGCCATGAACCTCGCCACCGCCATGGCCTTCTTCGAGGGCGCGCCCGTCGGCCCGCTCTTTCGCGGAGCAGCTCCCGCCCGTGTCGGACACGCGCTGGTCCTGACCGCGGGCTTCTACGGCAACGTCAGCGCCGTCGTGCTTCGGCGGCGAGATTGACCCCGGCGAACCGGGCGAAGAGGACTCGATGAGTTGGATCGACGACAAGGCCTACGCCGAGCTTGCGCGCATTCGCGAGGCCAAAGACAAGCAGGTCTATCCCTACTTCAAGCCCTTCGAGAGCGGCGGGCTGCACAGCTCCATCGGCGGCCGGCCGGTGGTGAACTTCAGCTCCAACGACTACCTCGGTCTGACCACGCATCCGAAGGTGAAGGAGGCGAGCAAAGCCGCCGTCGATCTCTTCAGCTGCGGCCTGAGCAGCAGCCGCGTGCAGGCGACGACCACCGCCCATGTGGAGCTGGAGGAGCGCCTCGCCGACTGGTTCGGCTTCGAGGCCTGCGTGCTGTTCACGACCGGCTATCAAGCCATGGTCGGCACGATCATGAGCCTGGCGGACAAGGACACCAGCCTCATCCTCGACAACCTCAGCCACGCCTGCATTCTGGACGGCACCTTCCTGGCCGCCGGCACCCCTGGGCGTCAGCCCGAGGTGCGCTTCTTCAATCACAACTCGGCGCGTTCCCTGCGCCGCGTGTTGAACACCAAGCAGCGCGAGAACGCGCTCGTGATCTTCGAGGGCATCTACTCCCTCGACGGCGACGAAGCGCCCATCACCGAGCTGGTGGAGGCCGCCGAGGAATTCGGCGCGCCCATGATCTGCGACGACGCGCACGGCACGGGAACGCTCGGCAAGGGCGGTCGCGGCATCCTCGAGAAGTACAACCTCGGTGGGCGCGTGCCCGTCGTCGTCAGCACCTTCTCCAAGACCTTCGGCGGCATCGGGGGCATCTTGCTCGGCAGCCGCGACGTGGTCGACCACGTGAAGCACTACGCGCGTAGCTTCTTGTTCAGCGCATCCTTGCCCGTGCCCGTCGTGGCTGCGGCGGCGACCATCCTGACCATGCTCGAACAAGAGGGCGAGGCGCTGGTGGAGGAGCTGCACGAGAAGTCCGACTACATGCGCGGTCGTCTGCTCGAGATCGGCTTCGACCTGGGCAAGAGCAACACGCACATCATGCCGGTCATGTGTCGCGACGAGCGCAAGGCCCTGTTCATGCACATCGCCCTGCTCGAGGGCGGCGTGATGATGGTGCCCATCACCTATCCGGGCGTGAAGAAGGGCGAAGAGCGCCTGCGTCTGAACGTGACGCGCGGCCACACGCGCGAGGACATGGACAAGGCCCTCGACCTGCTGGCGAGCTACGGCGAGGCGTTCTACGTGCTCGGCGGTGAAGAGCTCGAACCGATGGAAGACTGACGATGGACGGCCCGCCCACGCTGCTCTCCCTGATGACGCCCTTTCCCTACGCGGCGCCCGCGGAGCTGACTCTGGTCGAGGCGGAGGCGCTGCTCGAGGAGCACGGCATCCGGCATCTGCCGCTGGTGCAGGGGGAGCGCATCGTGGGGCTCTTGCGGCGCGACGTGCTCGACGCCGTCCTCGCCCACGGTGCGGCGGATGCCTCGGCGCTGAGCGTCGCTCGGCAGGACCCGATGGTGGTCGATCAGGGCGTGCCCCTCGAGGACGTGCTCGCGCGGCTGGCGGAGGACGCGGGGGACGCCGTCCTGGTCCTGCGGCACGGGAAGCTCGTGGGCATCGTCACCTCGACCGACATCTGTCGCGGTTTCGCGGCGTTGCTGGGGCTGCAGGACGACGGCGATCCCGTCGTCGCCTAGGGCGTCCGCCCTGAGCTCAGGCGTGGAAGCGTGAGTTCGCACAGTCGCGCGCAGCCTGGTCTTCTTTTGGGTGGTAGCTTGCTCTCGTCCATTGGGAACGAAACGGGGGCTACCATGCAGAAGATCCATCTCGTACTCGTGATCGCGCTCGCGCTGGGCTGTGGCGGTGAGCAGACGGAAGAACTCCAGGCCGACTCCAGCAGCGGCGGCGAGGCCGTCGGCGCGTCCGACCAGACCATGCTGGCGCCCGACGAGGAGATCGAGGAGCAAGCGCCGGCGCCCGAGCCAACCGGCCCCGCGCACCTCACGGTGACGGTGAAGGTCGGCTTCGACGCGGCGACCCTGCCCGTGCGCGTTCTCGGCGGCGACGGCAACGAGGTGGCGACGACCACCGCGGGCCAGGCGCTGACCCTGCCCGCCGGGGACTACACCGTGGTCGTGGCCGTGACGGACGCCCACATGCTCGCGGATACGCCGGAGCAGCAGGAGTCGGTCTCCCTCGCGCCCGGCGAAGAGCGCAATCTCCAGATCCAGTTCGCTCGCGCTCGCGTGCGCTTGCTCGTGCGACGAAACAACCGCGAGCTGCGCGGGGCGCGCGTCGAGCTGCGTCACGCCGGCTCGGACGAGACCGTCGCCGACTTCCGCACCGGCAACGACTACGTGCCCATCAGCGCGGGTCGCTACACCGCCATCGTTCACGCGGCGAACCAGGAGATCACGGTCAACGACATGATCTTCATGGAGGGTTCGAGCCGAGACAT
>JAACVI010000283.1:0-285 GCA_009992505.1 Myxococcales bacterium | reverse complement strand
GACGAGGAGATCCCGGAGGATTTTCGAGCAGGGGCCGGCGACGAGACGGCGTCGTCCCGCCGGAGAGAGGAGCGATGAGGTTTCCTCAACAGGCTGCTAAGCGTCCGAAGGGAAATAAACTGATCGCCTTCCTGCGTGTCCGGTGCAGGACAAGTCCTGCACCCCACGTACGAAGCCGGGCACAGCATGCGCGACCCCCACGACTACTTCACCCCGTGGGGGGTCAGCGCTTGCGCGACCCCGACCGCGATGCACACGGCGACGCCCAAGTCGCGTCCGGTGCAG
>JAACVI010000504.1 GCA_009992505.1 Myxococcales bacterium | reverse complement strand
GCACATCCAAGCCCGGCGCCTCGAGATCATGCGCCCCCGGGCGCTCGTCGCTCCTCGTCTGCGTCGTCGCGGCGCTCCTGCTCTCCGCCTGTGGCGGCGATGACACGGAGTCGAACACCGGAGGCTCGGAGACGACGACCGGTTCCGAGAACACCGGCGACGGCGCCGCGTCCGGCATTCAGGCGCCGCCCGGATCCACGCACCCGGACGATGGATCCTGGGACGGAGACCAAGCCAACGCCGGCACCCCCGCCGCGGACGCCGGCACTCCGACTGCCGACGGCGCCGCAGCCGCCGGGGATGCCGCACCGGCCGCGAGCCCTTGGGGGCAGACGCGCGCCCAGCAATGCCAGGCACCTGCCCGTCACGCGCTCAGCGGTTCGGCACAGAGTTCCTTCCAACAGGGCGTGCGCGCTGCCGCCCAAGGCAACGCGACGGCCGCCACGCGGGCCTTCCAATCGGCCATCAGCGCCGACAGCCGAGCGTATCCCGCGGCCTACAACCTGGGCGTGATGGCGGATCGCGCGGGCAACGCCAACGACGCCCTCGATTGGTATCGACGCTCCCTCACCATGCAGGCCGACTACGAGCGTGCGGCGGAAGGCATCATCACCATCTACCTCCGGCGCGGATCCGTGCCGGACGCGTTGGCCTTCATCGAGCCGCTGGCGCGCCGCAACGCCACCAACCTCGCGCTGCAGGCGCTGTACGCCGACGTGCTCGTTCGCGCGGAGCGCTACGACGACGCCTGGGAAGCTGCCCGCACCGCCCTGCGCTGCGACGAACGCTACGTGCCTGCGCTCAAGGCCTTGGTGAAGGCCAGCCTGCGTCAGGGACGCACGGAGATGGCGACGTCCATCCTCGATCAGGCGTTGAGCATCGACGACAACGACGCCGAGCTGCACTTCATCAAGGGCACGATGCTGCGGGCCGATCCAGGTCGCCTGCGGGACACCATGACCCAGTTCGAACGCGCCATCCAGCTTCGCCCCGACTACACGGAGGCGCGCATGGCCCTGGGCGTACAGCTGCTCGCGGGCGGTCGCTACACCGAGGCGCTGACGCACTTCGAGGCCGCGGCTGCGCTCGCGCCGACGCTGGTCCCGGTGCACCTCAACCTCGCCGACGCCTACCGCGCGACCAAGCAGTGGGAGAAGGCCAAGGCCGAGTTCGATCGCGTCCTGCGTATGGATGGCAACAACGCCCAAGCGCATTTCGACATGGGCCTGATGTACCTCAGCGCCGGTGCGGATTACCCCGGGCTCGAGCTCTTGACCTCGCTGCAGAAGGCGAAGCAGGAGTTCACGGCCTACCGAAACCAGATGGGGCCGCGCCTTCCGCGCAACGACCCATCCGAGGCCTACCTCGCCGATCTGGATCGTCAGATCGAGCGCACTCAGCGCAACATCGAGCGTGACGCAGCCCGCGCCCAGCGCGATGCC
>JAACVI010000503.1 GCA_009992505.1 Myxococcales bacterium | reverse complement strand
GGATGTGGGCGGCGTCGAAGGGCCCAGCGCTCGCGTAGGCACCCACCGACTCGCGCGACTCGATGCCGTAGACGCGCTCGCCCGCGACGCCGAGCACTTCGCCGTGCACGTCGCTGGCCAGCTCCGAGAGCAGGAAGACGGTCACGGGTGCCACGGCTTCGGGCGGCATGGACTCGGGGGAGATGCCCTCGAAGAGCTTGGATTCGCTGGTGATGCGTGTCGCGGCCGTCGGGGCGAGGACGTTCACGCGGATGCCTTGGCGGCGCAGCTCGGCCGCGGCGGATCGGCCCAGGCCGATGATGGCGCCGGCACACGCGGCGTCGAGACTTCGTCGCGCCATGCCGAACAGGCCCTCGGGGCCCGCCGTGAGCACGATCGAGCCACCGCCACGGCGCGTCATCTCGTCCGCTGCTGCGCGCAGCAGGCCGTAGGGGCCGCGCACGGCCACGTCGAGGGCTCGCCCAAAGGAGTCCTCGGAGATGCGCCCGACGCGCGCGTGGTGCCCGAGGCCGGCGCTGGCCACGACCCCGTCGAGCCTGCCCCAACGCTCCACCGCCCGCGCGACCAGGCCCTGCGCCGACTCAAAGTCGCAGATGTCGCTGGAGTCGGCGAGGGCCTCTCCTCCGGCGTCGACGATCTCCGCACAGACTTCCTGCGCGAGCGTCTCGTCCGAGCCCGCGCCCTCGGCGTCGCAGCCCAGATCGTTGACCAGCACGCGCGCGCCCTCGCGCGCCGCTTCGAGCGCCGTCGCGCGACCGATACCGCGCCCGCCGCCCGTGATCAGGACGACCTTCGCTTCGAGCAGGCCCACGACTACTGGACCAGGGTGCTTCGAGTGAGCACGAAGTCCTGGCCCGCGCTCAGCGCCACGTTGTAGGTCCGCCCATCCGCGCCGCCCAGGGCGTAGTACATCAGGTTGCGACCGTCGCCGTGTGCGGTGTCGGCGAGCACGTCACCCCCGCCGAAGGGCGAGCAGGGGTTCGAGGCGGTGGGGATTTCGCCCGCAGCGCAGGCGCGTCCGTTCTCGGTGTTGTGGAAGAGCCCGAGGTAGTGGCTCATCTCGTGGGCCATGATCTGGGCCTCGGTGTGGAAGTCGCTGCCGACGACGGCCGGGTCAAAGGAGACGGCCACGCCGCTGTGCATCGAGCCATGCACGGCCGGAGGACCGGGGATGCCACCGGCGACGCCGAGGGTGATGCCGCCGCTCTCGCCCGCGCCCGCAGAGATGCTGCGCACGAGGAAGAGATCCAGCGCGTTGTTCGTCTGACCCGCGCCCAGGCGGAAGAGCTGCGCGAGCTCGCTCGTGGGGCCGTCGGAGCTGTCGATCACCGCGAGCGCGCTGGTCGATGCGCCGGTGATCTGATGGTAGGTGATGGTCCCGAGGGAGATGCCCGCGGCTCCGAGGATGCGCTGGGCTTCGTTCAAGGAGTTCGTG
>JAACVI010000498.1 GCA_009992505.1 Myxococcales bacterium | reverse complement strand
CGGGACTTCGGACCTGGCGCTCTTCGCTTCGTCCACGCGTGTGGCGAAGAGGCGCATACGCCAGTCGACGCCGACGACGTCGCCGGGCTTCATGGTGTGCCACACGGCCTCGCCGCTGGTGGGCTCGCTGGAGAAGAGCAGGTGGTTCACGAAGCCGGTCTCGGTGGGCGCTTCGCAGTGCGGGGCGAGGTGCGGGCAGGTGTCGCGGTCGGCGCACGTGGTCTTGTAGGTGGAGTAGTGCAGCTCCTTGCCGCCCTGGGTCGCCACCATGGTCTGACCGTCCGTGACGACCAGCGTCAGCAGCGCTTGCTCCTCGTGCGCTGGGCCGTCGGCGATGGCGCGCACGCAGCGCACGGCGGCGGTGAGGGCGGTGGCGACCTCCTTCGCACCGTAGCGTTCACTCAGCCCGCCGTAGGCGGAGAGCTCCGTGAGGAAGAGGAAGAAGATCACCTCGCTGTCCGTGTCACCCAGGATGTAGCGACGCAGGCGCGGCGCGACCTCGGCGCGCAGGGCGTCGCGATAGCGGGCGAAGTCGCGCACCTCGCCGTTGTGGGCGAAGGTCCAGCGGCCGTACTGGAAGGGGTGGCAGTTCAGCACCGAGAGGTTGCCGACCGTGGCCTTGCGCACGTGGGCCAGCACGGTCTCGGACGCGACCACGCCGCTGACCCGGGTGAAGAGCTGGTCGTCCAGAGCCTTCTCCGGGCTACGTAGCAGATGCGCGGCGCCCTCGAGGTAGTAGGCCACGCCCCAGCCGTCGGGGTTCTGGCCGCTCTGCACGCACAGCGCGTTCTCGGCGTCGACCAGCGAGCGGTGGACCTGAGATTGGATGACAGACCGGAAGCCGAAGATGCGACACATGGGTATGCTGCGTATTCTGCCATGAAAGGGCCGCCGCCGCCGTGACCTCTCGCAGCTACCTCGTCCTCGACATCGAAACCGTCCCCGATCGCTCGCTCCCCTGGGACGCAGCGAAGGAAGGATTCCCGCCGCCCACGCACCACGAGATCGTGACCCTCGGCGTGCTCTGGCTCGACCCGGAGCTCACGACCAAGCGCCTGGGCGTGTTCGGGGGCGGCGAAGAGCCTGCGCGCGGCAAGCAGCGCGAGGCCCGACTGCTCGCCGACTTCGTACGCTTCGTCGGTCGCGAGCGCTGCCACCTCGTGACCTACAACGGGCGCAGCTTCGATCTGCCCGTGCTGATCAACCGCTGCCTGAAGCATGGCGTCTCGTTCCCCGCCTACTTCTCCGATCGCGACTACCGCTACCGCTACAGCGACCTCGGACACCTCGATCTGGCGGACGCCCTGACCGAACACGGCGCCACGCGACGGCCGAGCCTGAGCGCCGCCGCGCGCCTGATGGGCCTGCCCGGCAAGCTGCTGGTCGACGGCTCCATGATCGCCTCGCTCTACGACACGGGCGAGCTCGAGACGATCGAGGCCCATTGCCTGGCGGACGTGGTGCAGACGGCCTTCCTGCTCCTGCGCTACGAGCTCTTGCGTGGACGCCTGGATCGCAAAGGGTATCGCGAGCGAGCTCGGGCGCTGTGGGACGCGGTGCGCGAGGACGAACGCGTGGCCGAAGTGCTCGGCGCCGCCGACGCTCATCAGGTGCTGCTCGGGGAGGACGTATGAGTACGTTCAAGGCGCCCGTCGCGATCGTTGGCGTGGGGGAGATGGGCGGCGTGTTCGCGCGCGCCCTGTTGACCGTCGATCGCGAGGTGCTGCCCATCCTGCGCTGGACCGAGACGGAACTCGCGCGTGATCGCCTGCTTCGCGCCGAGCGTGTGCTCGTGGCCGTGGGCGAGGCGGGTCTCGATGCCGTGCTCGAGGCACTGCCCGACGAGGTGCGCGATCGCGTCGCGTTGCTTCAGAACGAGCTGCTGCCCGTGGACTGGCATCGGCATGGCATCGTCGATCCCACGGTCGCCGTCGTCTGGTTCGAGAAGAAGGTGGGCAAGCCCGTGCTCCCGGTCCGCTCCACGCCCATCGCCGGGCCCTGGGCCGAGGAGCTGGTCTTCGCCCTCAGTCGCCTGGGCATCCCGGCGCATCCCGTGAGCGCTTCGGAGCTCGCGCATGAGCTCGTGCTGAAGAACCTCTACATACTCGCGAGCAACCTCGGCGGTCTCGCGACGGGCGCGGCGACGGTGGGCGCGCTAGCTGCGGAACATCGTCCCGCCCTCGAGGCCATCGC
>JAACVI010000499.1 GCA_009992505.1 Myxococcales bacterium | reverse complement strand
CGGGCTGGCCGTCGGACCGGACCATGGCGACGACGCCGATCGTCTGGTCTACGCCAGCCGTCGCGCGCTCGAGCACGCCATGCGCGAGGGCCTCAGCGTCGCCACGCCTCCCGAGGAGGACGAGTTCGAGAGCGCTCCCGTCTTCGCGGACGCGACGACCTTGAGGCTGGCCGAGACCATCAGCCAGGCCGCCAAGACCGACCGCAAGGTGTTGCTCACGGGCGAGATCAGCACCGGCAAGACCGTGCTGGCCCGCCACCTCCACCGCCGCAGCGCCAGCGCCGACGGGCCGTTCGTCGTGCTCTCGTGCACCGAGAGCATGGACGACGCGAGCGCCATCGCGGCCTTCGGCGGCGCCGAAGGTGGCTGTCGCGCCGAGGTCGCGCGCGGCGGCACTCTGGTGCTGGAAGAGGTGGGCGATCTCCCGCCCGGAGCCCAGCGCCTGCTCTTCGCGCTGTTGACGCGCGAGGGCGCCAACATCCGGGCCGTGTCGACCACCCAGCGCACGCTCGCGGGATTGGTGGAGCGCGGCGCCTTCGAGGCCAGTCTGTACGACCTGCTCACGGACGAGGTGCTCGAGGTGCCGGCGCTGCGCAATCGCCCGGACGATCTCATGCCCTTGGCGGAGCATTTCGCCAAGCTCGCGGGCGCTTCGGGCCCGCTGCGTCTCTCGGCGGCGGCGCTGGCTCGCCTGCGCAGCTACCCCTGGCCCGGCAACGTGCTCGAGCTTCGCAACGCCATCGAACGCGCCCTGCGCCTGGCCGGCGACGGAGAGATCCTGGCCGAGCACCTGCCCAGCGATCCCCTGCCCCTGGGCAGCGGCGAGGGACGCCTACGCGAGCACGTGGACGGCGTGGAGCGGGACGCCATCATCAAGTCGCTGGCGGACAGCAACCACAACCAGACCCACGCCGCCAAGCGGCTGGGCATCTCGCGCCGCGCTCTCATCTACAAGATGGAGAAGTACGGGCTGAAGCGACCGCCCGGGCAGAAGCCCCGCTGACGGGCCCGGGCCCCTCGGCCTCAGCCCGGATTTCTCGAATCGGGCTGCACATCTGCCCAGGGATGCAATGCGCATTTCAGTCCTGCACGATGGCGACCGCCGAATCCCTGCACTTTTCGCGAATCTGCACCTGGCACGGTGTTCGCATAGGTAGTCGCCTGACAGCAGCCACGCACCTCCCCCCCAGCGGGGCTGCGGTCACTTTTCGATGGCCCAACGGCGATACCCCCCCTCTCGCCAAGTTGGGCCATCGGTTTATCCGTCGCCTGATCGGACGATCCATGTCTGTCTTTGGCGACGGGCGGGTCCAAGAGGGCCCGGCTCCAGGGAGGCTGCGGGCCTGCGGGTCCAGGGAGGCTGCGGGCCTACGAGTCCAGGGAGCCCCAGGCTCTAGGATTTGACGAGGCGCAGATGAGGCACGCGGGAAGCCACGGGCGTCGCCGGACTCGCAGCTTCCGGCTCCGGTTCACCGCCACCCTCGACCACCCGTAGC
>JAACVI010000282.1:4164-17216 GCA_009992505.1 Myxococcales bacterium | reverse complement strand
CGGCGACGCACACGCCCGACGCGCAGTCGGCGTCGCGCTGACACTCGCCCGCGAGCGCGACCCCCGGCGGGCAGTCGACGCCAGGCGGGCCCGCGTCCAGCGTCGGTGGCTTGGCCCCGGAGCAAGCGAGGGAGAGACAGAGCAAGAGCAAGAGGAGCAGCGAGCGCACGCTGCATGGTAGCAGTCACGCGCCGGACAGGCCGGGAACGCTCTAGCTGGGCCAGAAATGCGAAGGGAAGCTGCCGGTCGCGAGGATCGAAGCCAGGTCCATGGCGATGCCCACGCTGGCGTGGATCAGCAAGCCCGTCCAGATCGAGCGCGTGCGCAGCGCGAGCGTGCCCAGAAAGACACCGGCGAAGATGGCGCCGAGGGTCTCGGGCAGGGGCTTGCCGAAGTGCACCATGCAGTAGGGCACGACCATGATGAAGATGGCGTAGCTGCCGAAGCTGCGACGCAGCACGGTCAGCCAGTGGCCGCGGAAGAAGAACTCGAGGGAGAAGAACTGCGCCACGTAGAGCAGCTCCCAGCCGAGTAGATCCGCGCCGCTGCGCCGCGCCAGGCGGTAGAAGGGATACTTCGCGGTGAAGGCGTCGCTCTGGCTCGCCACCAGCACGAGCAAGAAGACCACGCCCAACGCCAAACCCAGGAAGGGCAGCTCCTGACGCAGGAGCCCGCGCCGGAGGCCGTGGTCGCGCACCTTCTCCTTCAGCACGACGCGGATGAAGAGCGCGGGCAGCAGGAAGTAGGTGAGCACGCGAAAGGCCGCCCACCAGGCGTGACCACAGAGCGCGTAGGCCGCGGAGTGCGGCAGCGTGACCCAGAAGGATCCGGGCGCTGCGTCGCGGGCCAGCCAATGCACCCACGCCTCGAAGTCGGACGCGCGCCCGAAGCGCGCCTTCAACGCCAGAAGCGCCGCGCCCACACACAGCAACCAGACCGGTCGATAGTCGTAGCCGAGCCCAGCAGCCTGGCGCGCCTCGCGCTCCCGTGCGGACTCGGCGTCGGCGCTCTGCCAGGTCTCGAGGAAGAAGCGCCGCGGATGCAGCGACGCCAGCCAGCCGACCTCGGGCGCAGCGCCCTCGTGGGTAGCGCCAGTCGCCCCCTGCCCTGCGCGGACGACCCTCTTCTTCCTCTTGCTCATGCGGACGCGCAGCCTACTCCAACCTCGGCTACGATGCGCGAGCACCCAATCAATACAACAGCGGCGCGTGGGCGAGCACGTCGCTCTGCTGTGGGCTCAGGGTCTCGCCGACGCCCGCCCAGAACATCAAATTGTATCCGTCGTTGGCCGCGCACTCCTCGGGCATGACGTATCCGTCGCCATCGGCGTCCAGGGAACGCGGACAGCGCAGCGTGTCGGGCAGCGGCTCATAGATGCTCCCGTCGTATTCCGTCGTGTGCCAGAGACCGAGGAAGTGACCGATTTCGTGGGCCATCGTGTAGCCCAGGTCGTCCGCTGTCGGGTCGTGCAGATCCACCGCGATGAGGATGCCTGAGCTGCCCGTGCCGTGGATGGACTCGGGGCCGGGGATGCCGCCGGCGACACCGAGGGCCAGGCTCACTTCGCGCACCAGGAAGAGAGAGACACTGGAGCGTCCGGCGCCCGCGCTCAAACGCAGAAGCTCGGGCATCTCGGGCAAGCTTCCGTCGGACGTGCCCTCGATGACGGCGAAGTCGCGCTGGAGCTGGCCAACGATCTCGTGCTGGCGAACGACGCCGAGGCGCACGCCGAAGCGCGCGCAGACGCGCTCCACCGTCGCGAGAGCGTCGGCGATGCGCGCGGGTCCGCGATCGCCGCTGGGCGCCAGGCCGCGCGCGCCGACGTAGAAGAGATCGAGATCGAGCGTGTGACCGATGCGCTCGCGCGACATGCTGGTGACGAAGACCGGGGTGCGCGAGTCGGAATAGAGGTCGAGCCCGTAGCCGGCGGGAGAGCGCCGCGCGCGCGGGCCGTTGGGCATCAGGATCGAGAGCACGGGGCCCGGCGTGCCGAAGGGCGCGAGGGGTGGAGGTCCGTCGCCCGCGTAGCCCTCGGCGTCGAAGAGCATGACGGCTGGCGTCTCCGAGGTGCGGAAGCGGCTGGCGTAGAGCGTCTGCGGTAGCTCGGGCTCGAGCACCATCACCTGCGTCCCAGGCGCATGGGCGAGGGAGAGCGTGTCCGGCGTGTCCGCGCCGCGCACCACGCCCGCGCGGCCGCGTGAGACGTGCACGTCGGGGGGCGCGTTCACGCGATCGACGCAGCCGTTCAGCCACTGCAGCGCGCTCGAGGACGTGCGCACCCAGAGCTCGGTGCAGCGCTGGCGCGGCCCGCAATCGCCGTCGACCACGCAGGGCGCGACGCAGCTACCCGCGACGACGCACAGGCCACGGCCGCAGTCGGCGTTGGTGTCGCACAGCGCGCCATCAGAGCTCGCCGCCGTGGCGGGACCGCAGGCGAGATCGAGGCGCGCGAGGTCTACGGCGGCGACGCCGGGCGCACGTACGCAGGCGCCGGAGCAATCGGAGTCGGTGGCGCAGCGAGTGAGCACGCCGCCGTCGGGGAGGCCACCGTCCGGCGCACCCGTGTCGGGACGACCGCTATCCAAGAATCCGCTGTCGCGATGGCCACTGTCCACTGGCGCGCCATCCGGTCGAGCACCGTCGCCCGAGCCGCTGTCGCGGACGCGCGAGTCAGGCAGGTCGCCGTCACTCAGGTCTCCCGCGTCGAGGCCATGGGAGCGGTAGCAGCCGCCGGCGAGCATCGCGACGAGGGCGATGGCTCCCAGGAAGACGTGTGGGTTCACGCGCTACCGTTTGCGTCGGGATCCCACGGTCCGTTGACGTGGGAGACGTTCGCCTCGAGGCGCCTCAGCTCGTCGCGCAGCGCAACCCCCACCTCGCCCTCGGGTCGCTCCCGCAGCAAGCGCGCCACCAGGGGCGTAGCCGCGGCACCGTTGCCATGCGTGAGGGCGAAGCGCGCGGCCTCCGCCAGGGCGTCCTCGAGCCCGGGCCGGCCCGGCGGCTGACGCAGGAGCGAGGCATAGGCGCGGTAGGCGTCGGCCAGCAGCCCGGCGTGGGCCCATCGTTGCGCCAGGGCCCGCAGCACCACAGGCGCCTCGTCGGTCTCGGCGCGCGCGTCGACCAGGATGCGCTCGGCAGCGCCACCGCGACCGAGCTCGTCGAGCACGCGGGCGACGTACAGGCTCGCGTTGGCCGAGTCCGTCGGCCGACCAGCCGCCGCGAAGGCCCTGGCCGCGCGACGAAAATGGTCGAGCGCGTGAGCGGCCTCGCCGCGCGCGAGGTGCGCCTCGCCAGCCAGGAGCCGAACCTCCGGGGAGTGGGGCGCGAGCTCGAGGGCTCGCTCGATGGCGGCGGCGATCACGGAGTCAGCCGCTTCGGCATCGTCCGCGGACGCCTCGATCACGCCGAGATCCACGAAGGTCGGCGTACCCCGTCGCAGCGCCATGGCCATCAACTCACCCCGAAGGGTGTCCTCGCAAGGCGAGCGCTCGATGGCCTCCACGACCTCGAGCCGGGCTGCACGTCCAGCGGCGGGCGCGGCTTCGGCCGCCTTGGCCAACGCCACGACGTCGTCCCCCATGCGCGTCGCGGCGCGCGCGAGGAGCTGGGCCGCGACGGGAGGCACACACAGCACGGCGGCCAGATGCGCTGCCTCCACGGCCAGGCGCGGCGACGGGTCCGAGCCGAGCATGACGCGCGCGGCCTGGGCGGCGTCGTGGGCGTGGCCGCGGTCGAGGGCCGTCTGAAAGGTGTGTTCGAGGCGGAACCAATCGGGCATGTCGTCGAGGTCTGTGCGTTCGACGGCGCCAGGCCAGAGCTCACCCAGGCGAGGCTCGTCGAGCAGCTCGGCCGCTTCGTCACCGGCGCTCAGCCAGAACCCGCCATCGCCCACGGCGAGGTGGACCACGGGCAGGGCGTCGCCCTCGGGGGCGCGTTGGCCCGACTCGGCGAAGGCGTCGGCCAGCAGCCAGAAGAGC
This sequence comes from Myxococcales bacterium, assembly GCA_009992505.1. Taxonomy (GTDB): domain Bacteria; phylum Myxococcota_A; class Polyangia; order Polyangiales; family Houyiibacteriaceae; genus JAADHO01. The sequence goes on along the minus strand of JAACVI010000282.1, from coordinate 13,239 downwards.
GGGCGCTCGAGACGATAGCCATCATTCAGACCCAGCCGCAGCGCGGCGCGATGCAGACGCGCGCTTGGAGCCTCCGCCCCCGAGCGGGCCCGGAGTCCGTCGAGGCCGAGGCTGAGATCGCCCCCGACGCCCACGGCACGAAGCGTGAAGCCCAGGGCGCCTTGCTCGTCGACCAGCGTGAAGTGCATGAGCTCGGCGTCCACGCGATCGACGTGGAGCCCGACGCTGCGCTCCTCCGCCCAGCGCTCGAGGGCGGTGGAGGAGAGCCAGATGCGTGCGCTCACGAGGCGGCGACGGCGGGCACGAAAGCCCAGCGCGCCCAGGCGCAGGTCCACGGGCGAGGGCAGACGGCCGAGGTCGAGGACGCAGCTCTCCACGCGCCCGAATCCGGTCGTGAGCGGACGCGCCAAGCGCAGGCGCGCGCTCTCGGCGTCGACCCGGAGATCGAAGTGGGGCGCACGGGGCGTCGTCCGAGACGCGCTGGCGAAGGCCTGTTGAAAGCGCTCTCGCCCTGACCCGAGCTCAGGCACGCTTCTCCAAGAGCGCGCACGCCCGCGCCCAGGGTTCTCCCAGAGCCTCGGCGAGCTCCGCCTCCTGGTCGTGAAGCTCGTGTTCGAAGGCGCCCGCACGTCGCGCCGCCCGCAGGCAACCCATGGCCGCCACGCGCTTGCCACGCGCGGTGTAGCAGCGCGCGAGTTGGGGCAGCACGGAGGCCTCGGACGCGCCGAGCATCAGCGCGCGACGAAAGAGCCCAATGGCCTCGGCGGGTCGATCCTGCGCCATCATCGCCTGCCCGAGGCGCTCGAAGAGATCCCCGCTGCCCGGGCTCTCCTGCCCCCACTGGATGCCCAGCCGCATCACCTCTTCGGCCCAGGCGTGGCGCCCCGTGTGCACGTAGGCGGTGCCGAGGAGACCCAAGGCCTGCGCCAGGTTCCCACGCACTTCGGCGGCGAGGCTCTGCCCCTCCGCGGTGCGAAGCAAGAGTGAGAGCGGCCCCGGCCAGGAGCCGATCAGCGCGATGACCGCCGCCCAATCGTCGTCCGAAGCCGCGGCCAGAGCCCGCGGGATGGCGCTGAGATCGATGGCGAAGGGCGACTTGGGCCGCACCGACTCGCCCTCCTGGCGCACGCGCTCGTGCAGGAGGTCGCGCAGCACGCTGAGCTCGATCTCGTCCTTGGCGCCGCCGAGATCGACGCGCACGGTGGGAGGGAGGTCACCGCCCACCATGAGCTCGAGCAGGGTGAGCCCGAAGACGGGCGAGAGCAGCACGTAGCGGAAGCCCATGAAGGCTTGCAGGTCACTGGCCTGCGGCTTCTGGGGCAGGTTGCGGGCCGCGACGTCGTCGGTGCACAGCGTGGCGACCAAGCGCCGCCTCAACTCGCCCAGGGGCAGACGATGTTCCTGCGTGTCGTCGCCCACCGTGAAGTCGACCAGGGTCGCGTCTGGCGACTGGCGGTCGATGGTCACGGAGGCGATGCGCACCCCGGCGATGATCGAGAAGGCGAGAAAGCGCTCGCCCAGGACCTCGGAGAGCTGCGCGAAGCTGGGAGAGCCCTCCCCGAGCTTGGCGAACCAGCCGTCCGCCCGCGCATGAGTGAGATCGATTACGCGACGCGGCGACACGGTGTCCATGGTGAAAGGCCCCTTGCCGCCGGTCAAGCGTCGACCGTCAGACCGAGCTTCTGCCGGTACCAGGCCAGCGTCCTCTCGATGCCGTCGTCGAGATCGGTGGTGGCGCGGAAACCGAGCAGCTTCTCGGCCTTGCGCACGTCGGGGATGCGCAATTCCACGTCCGCGAAGTCCCAGGGAATGAAGCGAATCTCGGACTCGCTGTGCGCCAGACGTTTGATCAGACGGGCGAGCTGATAGATGGTGATCGTGCTGCGGGGGTTGCCAATGTTGAAGGTCTGACCCACCGCCTCGTCGCGCATCAGGGACAGCACGATGCCCTCGATGATGTCGTCGATGTAGCACCAGGCCCTGATCTGATCGCCCTCGTTGTGGATGTGCAGCGGCTCGTTCCGCAGCGCGCGCAGCACGAAGGCGTGCACGGCGCCCTCCCCCACCTGCCCGGGTCCGTAGATGTTGAAGGGCCGGATGGCGCAGGCCGGGAGTCCGAACTGCTTGTAGTAGTTGTGCGCCAGGTGCTCGGTGGCGAGCTTGCTGACGGCGTAGGTCCAGCGCGCCTCGCCCACGGCGCCGAGCTGGGTCACGTCCGCCTCGCCGACGCGGAAGGCGTGCGAGCCGAAGACCTCGGAGGTGGAGAAGTCGACCAGGCGCTGCACGCCGCCCACCTCGCGCGCTGCGCGTAGCACGTTCATGGTGCCGAGCAGCGAGACCTCCATGGTCAGCACGGGGTTCTTCAGCACCGTGTCCACGCCGGCGATGGAGGCCATGTGCAGGACGTAATCCGCGCCCTCCATCGTGCGCTTCACGAGGTCGAAGTCGCGCACGTCGCCCTGCACCAGCTCCACGTTGGGGTGCTTGTCGAGCCCGGCCTCGGCGAGCGCGTTGCGGCGCAGCAGGTCGAGCACGCGCACGCGGTTGTGGTCGGCGAGTCGGCGTGTGAGCGCGGTGCCGATGAAGCCGGCGCCACCCGTGATCATCAAGGTCTTGTCGCGAAGCATGGGGCCAGCTACCACGACCGGACGGCGGCGGTCGAGGCGTAGACGCACGCCGGAACGTTGCCGGGAGAGCGATCAGGCGAATGCACGGGCACGACCACGGACACGGGCACGACCACGGACACGGGCACGGACCCGGGGGCGAGCGGCGCTTCCCCTTCGAGAAGATGGGCCGACTCGACGCCCTGGAGCGCCAGGTGAGGCAGCCCGCCCATGCGCTGGTGAAGACGATCTCGGAGCCCCTGGAAGACGGGCGCGTGCCCCAGAGGTTGGTCGAGATCGGCGTCGGCACGGGCTATTTCGCGCTGCTCTGGCTCGAGACCCTGCCCGAAGCGGAGCTGTGGGCGGCCGACGTGGAGCCTCGCATGTTGGGCGTGGTCATGGGCCGCGCCATGGAGCGAGGCCTGGCCAGGCGCGTGCACTTCATCGAGGTGGCAGCCGCCGAAGCCGAGCGCATCCCCGCCCTCGAAGGCACGTTCGACGCCATGCTGATGGCGAACCTGCTGCACGAGATCGACCAGCGCGAGAGCTATCTGACGGACCTGCACGGCAAGTTGACGCCTGGAGGCCGCCTCGTCGTCTGCGATTGGGATCCGCGCGCCTCGACCGACCACGGCCCGCCCGTCGACCACCGCGTGCCCATCGAAGAGGCGCGCGCGCTGCTCGAGGGCGCCGGCTTCACGCGCGTCGAAGAGCGCCCGCTCTACGGGGACTTCTACACGCTCGTCGCGAGCTAGGGCGCGGCGTGAAGTGCCAGAGCGGACCTCCCTTCGGCGGCCCTCTCTTCCCATCGAGGGCAACGCCGCAGCCAGCTAGCCGTCAGAACGGAGGATGCTTCAGGCCTGGTCGGCCGTGAAGTCCACGAAGGCCTTCATCCACAGTAGATTGATGGCCGACGAGCGCTCGATGGGCGTGGCGGTCGACGTCTCCAGCACCGCGGTCCAGCGCACGCCCTTGCGGTAGAAGTAGTCGGTGATGCTGCCGTCGTGGTGCAGCAACAGCCCGTCTCCGTCGCTGGTGCGGTGGTCGTGCACGACCACGTTGGCGCCAATCGGCACCACGTCGGCGCCCCTGTGCATCAAGTCCACGAAGGGGGCACGCGGTCCGAAGTAGTAGGCATAGTGGCAGGGCTCACCGACCCACGCGTCTTGGTGCAGGTCGAGCGCGGCGTAGGGCACTGGCTGCTTGACGATGTCCGCCCGCAGCGCGCGCGTCTCCTTGGGCCCGCCGTCGTGGAGAAACCAGCGGTGAAACGACTCGCCCTCCTCGACCTCGTATTCCACGACGCCCGGTCTCACCTCGTAGCGAATGAAGTCGTTGTTCGGCTCCTCGCCACTCGCGTTGTAGCGGTGACCCGCCTCGAAGCCGCTGGGGTTGACGCAGGGGTACAGCGTGAGCGCCACGTCGCGCGCGAGAGCGTGGTCCAGCAACTCTTCCAGGTGGGTGAGGACACTGAGCGGCCCGGCGGGCTCTTCGCCGTGAAAGCCGGCGGTGATGAGGCAATGGTGCGTGCCGCGGGTCTTCAGGCGCAGCAAGGGCCATGGCCGACCGAGTTCCTGAACCACCGCGTAATTCATCACGTCGACGCCACGCGCCAGCCGCCGGAAGCGCTCCACATACTCGGTGTACAGCACGCTGGAACTATACCCCAGATGCGACGCCCACGCCCGACGGGACGGCTCGAAATACCCGCCCCACGAAAGGCGCCGTCGTCGGCCTCGTCGCCGCTGGTCGCGCCGAGCCCGTGCGCAACCGGTGGCCACACCGATCCCAATCCGAGCGCGCGGGCTGCTAGACTTGAAAAGCCTGAGCCAGCGTGAAACGCTGCCGGCTCGGGGAACATGGAGGCAGCGTGGGGATCTTCAGTCGTCTGAACACCGTCATCAAGAGCAACCTGAATTCGCTCGTCGACCACGCCGAGGATCCCGACAAGCTGATCGGGCAGACGGTCGAAGACATGAAGGCGGAGGTGAAGCGCGCTCGGCGCGAGCTCGTGACCACGCTCGGGACCGCGAAGCGTCTCGAGAAGAAGGTCGACGCGCTCGAGGACGAGGTCGAAGGCTGGGAAGAGAAGGCCGTGCTGGCCGTGAAGAGCGGCGACGACGAGCTCGCGCGCGAGGCCTTGAGGCGCAAGGCCAAGCTCAAGAAAGAGATCGAGACCACCCGCGCCCAGGCGGCCCGCGAGGCCAGCTCCGCCGATCAGATGAAGGACACGCTCGAGAAGGTCGAGGAGAAGATCGAAGACCTGAAGGCGCGACGCGGCACGCTCGCGGCCCAGGTGCGCAAGGCGCGCGAGACGCCGGACGACGTCAGCCAAGGACGCTACGGCTCCTCGAGCTTCGACGAGCTCGAGCGCATGAGCGCGCGCATCGACCAGCTCGACTCCGAGGTGGAAGCCGGCTCCGTGCTCGACGATCCCAAGCGCGCCGAGGTGGACGCGCGCTTCCGCAAGCTCGAGAAGACCGTGGACAGCGGCGAGGTGGACGACGAGCTCGCCGCGCTGAAACGTAGGCTCGAGAGCTGAGCCGCGTCGGGCGCGAGACATCATGGAGCGCGTCGTCCTCTGGCATCGAGCATTGCCCGCCGGCTATGGACAAACGTCGGCGCCGGAGGAGCTGTCGCGTCACGTCGGTGGCGTCGCGGCGCGCGTCATGGAGGCCGGGGCCGAGCTGCTCGGCACGCTCGGCTCGGCCGTAGTCGCGAGCTTCCGGCCCGAGCGGCTCGAAGCCGCCGTGGAGTTCGCGCTTGCGGAGGCGGCCCGCGCGGAGGGCGCCGAGGACGGGCCGCGCGTCTCCTTCGGCCTCACCCGCGGTGGCGTCGAGCAGCGCCTCGAAGGCGGGCTGCTCGGTGATTGCATCGATCGCGCGCAGCTGCTGGCGAATCGGGCACGTCCCTACGAGATCCTGCTCGACGATCCAGCGCGCCAGGGTGCCGAGACGCACTTCCTCTTCGGTCGCACCGTGGGTACGGGCTCGGCGGCCGCTCGCGGCTACTCGCTCGATCGCGATCACCCGCGCCGCCGGGACGCGCGCGCGGCCCTGCGCCACTTGAGCCCGCTTCCCTCCGCCCGCGTCGTCGAGGAGGCCCTCTCGAACAGCCTCGGCACGGCGCTCACGGGACCCCGGCTGCTGGTCGCCCGAGGTCCCGAAGGTGCCGGCCTGCGCGCCGTGCTGCGCGAACACGTGACGGTCACGCCCTACGCTTTCGTGCTCCATTTTCGGGGCACGCCAGGCGGGCTCGAGCCTCTGGGCAGCCTGAAGCGAGCGTTGGCGGGCGCCGAGGTCGCGGAGCACGCCGCCGGTACGCCCGCGGATCCTCGAGCCGCGATGAGCGAGTGGCTGCGCCATGGCGACCACACGCGCGACGAGACGCTCGTGCGTTGGAACGCGCTGCTGAGCGAGGCCGCGGGCCGCGGCGGCGCGCTCATCACCCTCGCTCTCCATCATGCCCTGGACGTGGCCTCGGTCGAGCTCGTGGGCGCCGGCCTCGAGGGCGACGCGCCCCATCGCGTGGTGGCCGAGCTTCCCATCGACGCACCGATGCCGCGGGCGCTGGGCGGAGAGGCGGACGTGGTCGTGTTGCCCGCGCTACGAGCTCGGGACGCCCGCGTGCTGGCCGGGGCGATCCTGAACCTCGACGCCGCGGGAGATCTCGCGCGACGCGTGGCCGTGCTCGGTGGAGACACCCCCATGGGTGTCGAGGAGGCCGCGCGCACGTTGGTCGCGGCGGGAGACCTGCTGCATGGCGGCGTGCAGGGAGACCAGTGGCGCTGGCGCGTGGCGCCGCGCGGTGGCGTGTGCGCGATCCCCGTGGAGGCGCTGCTGGAGGAGCGCCTCGAGGCGCTCGGCGATGACGCTCGACGCATGCTCGACGTGCTGGCGGCCGCACCAGAAGGGACGAGCCCGGACGCGGTCACGCGCATGGGCGTACGCGACGGCATGAGCGTGGAGTCGATGCAGGAAGCGCTCTCCGAGCTCGGGTCCGACGGCCTGTGGTCACCCGAGGCGGGCGGGCGCCTACGACAGGTCCTGCGCGAGCACCTGCAGCTCGCCATGCCTCCCGCGCGCGTGGCGGAGCTGAGGCGCTACCTGGCGGAGGTGCTCGAGGCGACCCGCCCCAACTCCGCCTTCGAGCGCGCGACGCGCGGATACCTCTGGGCCGAGGGCGGAGACTCGGAGAAGGCCGCGACCGATCTGCTGGAAGCGGCCCGCGCAGCGCACGACGCGGGCTGGGTTCGGGCGGCCGTGAGGCTCGCCGCCCGAGCGGTGCAGACCTCGCCCACGGCGGAGACACGCCGCCAGGCATTGGCGATCACCCGCGGGCGCAAGCTCGGAGGGACGGGTGAGCGCCCCGCATTCGACCCGCGAGACACGCAGCCGGAGGGCACGGATCGAGCGGCCCTGCTGGGACCGGAAGAAGACGAAGCGGACGAAGCGGACGAAGAACCGACGTCGCGCGCCGTGCAAGCGCTGCTCACGGGTGACTTCGAGACAGTGGACGGCTTCATCGATCTGGCGGTCGCCGAGGGGCACGACCTCGCCGCCACCGATCGCTTGCGGGCCATGGCGCATGTGCTGAGGAGCGACATGGGCTCGGCCCAGAGACTGCTGGATCGAGCCCGCAGCCGGGGCGGCGAGGATCCACGACAGCTCGCTCGTGCCGCGCTCGCCCTGGCCTGGGTACGGCTGAAGGGTGGCATGCCGCAGGAGGCCATCCGCGACGGACTCCACGCCCTGGCGCTCGCTCGGAGCTTGCACGATCCGCGCGGAGAATCCGCCGCCATGCACACTCTCGCGGCTTGCTACCGCAGGCTCGGTCGCCTCGAGCAAGCGGCGCGCATCGACGAAGCGTCCCCCGCATGAGCCCACGTCCACGCCGCGGCGCGATCGACCCGCTGCGAGTGATGCTCGCCTCGATCATGCTGTGCGCGGGCGCGCGGGCGAGCGCGGACGAGACCCACGCCACGCCCTTTCCGCTGGGTGAACGCGCGCTCGGCATGGGCGGCGCGTACGCCGCCGTCGCCTCCGATCCCTCGGCGGCCTACTACAATCCCGGAGGCCTGGCCTTCGTGGCCGACGACGCCCTCAGCGCAAGCCTCTCGGTCCACGCCTTCGACCGTGTCGTGCTCCGCCACGGTTTCGGCGCGGGCCCCGGCACCACGGATCTGCGCTGGCGCGAGCGCCCCTCCGTGCCGCTCTTCGTGGGCGTGGTGCAGCGTGTGGGCAAGCGCGACGAGGAGGGCAATCGCCGCTTCGCGCTGGCGCTGACGACGCTCTACCCCGGCTCACGCAGCCTGCGCTTCGACACCGAGCTCTACGATCCAGCGACGGGCGTGAGGGACTCGCTGCGCGTCACGAACGACGAGAGCGTCGTGCATTGGGGACCGAGCTTCGCGCTGCGCGTGTCGGAGCATCTCGGCATCGGCTCGAGCGCCTTCCTCGTCACACGCCGAATCCGCCACACGGAGGATCGCTCCATCATCACCGAGGGCACGCGCGATCCTGTGCGCGGCACCTTCGAGAACGCCACGCTCTTCGTGGACGAGAGCCTGCTGACCCGCGACACGCGACACATCCTCTTGCGCGTGGGTGCGCTCTGGCGGCCGACGTCGCGGCTGTCCTTCGGGCTGACGATCCAGCCTCCGGGCGTGGAGATCACCGACTCGGGCCGATTGCGCGAGCGACGGAGCTTCGCCGACACGCTCGCGGCGCCGCCCTACGCGACCTTCTTCGAGTCCGACGCCAAGGGGCTCTCGGCCGCGTCGCCGATCCCCTTCGGGCTGCGGGTCGGGGCCGCCTTCACACCCTCGGAGGACATCACCCTCTCGGGTGATTTCACGGTCACGGGTCCGTCGGGGAGCGCGTCGAATCCCATCCGCATCCTGGGCGATCCTCCGCCCGATCCCGTGACCGGGGACGTGCCGCAGGCGGGCAGCTTCGCCGTGCAGAGATGGCATCGCGAATGGACCGTGGGCGGCGCCCTGGGCATGGAGGCCGTGCTCCGAGGCGTGGTGCCGCTGCGCTTGGGCGTCTACACGGATCTCTCGAGCGCGCCGAGCGTGCCCGTCGCCAGCGACGTCTACCAGCCGGCCCACGTGGACGCCTTTGGCGTCACCGGCTCCCTGGGCTTCATCCGCGGAGGCTACGACGTCTCCGTCGGTGCGGCGGCGCGCTTCGGCTTCGGCTACGGCCTGGGCACCAACGCGAACGCGGGCTCCGTGGAGAGGCCCGAAGCCTACATCCGGCAAGAGATGCGCGAACGCACGGTGGTCGTCTTCTTCAGCGGTGCCCAGCGCGCGGCCAAGCGGGTCGCGAGGCAGGTGTACCACGACTACATCCGGCCCAGCCGTACCCCCGATGGCGCGGACGCGAGCACCGACGCGAGCACGGACGCCGACGCGGACGCCGACGTGGACGCCGACGTGGACGCGGACGCCGACGCGGACGTGGAC
>JAACVI010000282.1:0-4147 GCA_009992505.1 Myxococcales bacterium | reverse complement strand
GCGGACGCGGACGCGGACGCGAAATGGAGCGGGCGATGAATGAAGACCACTTCGCCGACGTCGAAGGGCGCGACATGACGCGCGGCTGCGACAAGACCTCGTGCATTCCCTCGCTGTTGCTGGGCCTGCTCCTGGCATGGGCACCCACGGTGGCCATGGCGCAAGCGCGAGTGATGGTGAGCCTGGTGGACGGCGCCGGGCGCCCCGTCGACGGCACCGTCATGCTGACCGGACCGGCGAGCGCGAGCTGCCGCACCACGGCGGGCCGCTGCACCTTGAGCGCCCAAGCCGGAAACTACCGGGCCAGCGCGAGCCCCACACGCGGGACGCCGCCGCCTCCGCGCATGCTGAACGTCCCGAGCGCGGGCAACGTCTCCCTCGTCTTGCGCGTCGGTGATGCGGCTCCGTCGGCGACCGTGCGCCCCGCCATCGTGCGCCCGGGCGTGATCCAGCCCGCCGCGCCGCGCACGACCACGACCCGTCCCGGCACGCAGGCGACCGTTCGCCCCGCAACCGTGAGCCCGCGGCCCGTCTACGCTTCCCCCGCGCCGCGCACGAACGTGGCTCGCGCTCCGGTGGTGGCGGCAGGCAGGCCGGCGCCCACCGTTCAGACTTCGCCGCCCCGAACCACGGTGCAGGCGGGCGCGGTCGTGCGCCCCGGCACCGCCGTGGCCTCGCCCGGCAGCGCGCAACCGGTCTCGCCCTTCCTGACACCAGCCCAGGCCACGCCGCAGACCGCGCCAGCTGGCAGCGTGGGCCGCAACCTGGGCCAGGGATCGCACCTCTGCGCCCAGGGTCAGGTGCTCGACTCGGCCGGCCGACCCCTCGACGCCACGCTCCGCTTCGAGAGCGGCGGCCGTGTCGTGGGCGACGTGCGCAGCACAGCCGGCCGCTTCTCCCTCTTCGATCTTCCGCCCGGGACCTACAGCGTGAACATCATGCCAACCCGCGGCGCGGCCACGCGCGCCAACGTGAACCTCCCGGCAGGCGTCGCCCGCCTCGTCTTCCGCGTGCCCTGAGCGCGGAGAGTCGGGTCCAGTCCAGTCGGGCATTGCTCTAGACCAAGACTGCCCCCATTCTGGGGGGTCCATGTCGCTGCATGTCATTCAGGATGCCCTCGACGGAGTGGTCCATGTGTCCACGGGTGCGGACCTGCCCGGGCCCCGCGCCGCGATCTTCGCGCCGGACGCTGATTCAATGTGCCGGTGAGGTCGCGCCACGACCGCGGCGGGCGTGCTTCTGCTCGTACATGCGCACGTCGGCGAGGCGCGTGGCCATGGCGAGGGCGCAGCCATTCGGCGCCGTGGCGCCACCCAACGAGACCACGACGGGCAGGTTCCGCTCCACCTCGTTGTGCCGCTCGAGGTCTACGAAGAAGCGCTCGCGCGCGGCCAGGCGGCCTTCGGCGTCGAGGTTCGGCAGCAGCACGGCGAACTCGTCGCCACCGACGCGTGCGACCACGTCCTCCTCGCGAAAGGCGCCACGCAGCACGGCCCCGAGGCGCTTCAGCACGCGATCACCCGCGTCGTGACCGTACTTGTCGTTGACGTCCTTGAGGCCGTCCACGTCGAGCACGAACACGCTGATGGGATGCTCACGTCCGCGCTCGAGGCGCGCCTTCTCGGCCTCGTAGAAGGTGCGATTGAAGAGCCCCGTGAGTCCGTCGTGGCTGCCCAGATAGCGCAGGCGCTCCTGCTCCTTCTGGCGCTCGGTCACGTCACGCACGATGGCGGCCGGCCAGAGGCGACCCTCCGCCTCGATGGCGCTCAGGCGAATCTCGGCCGGGAAGGTCGTGCCGTCGCTACGCCGCGCGTGGATCATCTCCCCGCAGCGCATCTCGCGCGTGGTGGGACGTTCGACCCAGCGCTCGCGATGCTTGAGGTGCGGACCGCGCGCCGCCTCGGGCACCAAACGCTCGATGAAGTGGCCGACGAGCTCCTCCTCACGAAAGCGGAAGAGCTTGAGCGTCGCCTCGTTCACCATCACGATCCTGCCCGTTTCGTCCGTGACCAAGATGGCGTCCGGCGCCTGCCGAAATACCGCGCAACATATCGCAGGCGTGGGGGGCATTCGCTTTCCAAGTGCTCACCCGAGAGCCTGGCGTCAAGACGCCTGGAGCAATCTTCGAACATGCCCAGCGGCGCGGGAAGCGCTGCTGCACGTCGCGCTCGAGGCCGAGACCACGCCGCGCTCCCCTGCCTGTTTCGGGGCATGATCGGGCCCCGAAGCGCGGATCAGATCAGCAAGCTGTCGCAACCGAACTGCACGTCGACGCTCGCGCCGCCGGCGGAGCGCACGGCCTCCTGCGCCGTGTCGCAGCTGGTCGGACACAGGATCACCTGGGTGGGCGTGGCGTCCGAGTCGTAGTGCCAGCCGCCCGTGCTGGGACAGACCCCGCCCTCGGGGACTCGCGGCAGAGTGGTCTGCACGCCGTCGAGGCCGAGCACGACGTTGACCTTGCTCGCGTCGAGCATCATCGCGTCGGGCGGCGGCGGCAGCGCGAGCTCGCAGTCGATGCGCGACGCGCCCTCGACGGAGCTGGCCACGGCGTCGAAGAAGGGTCCCCACGCGCTGGCGCCATCGCAGATCTTTGCGCGCACTCCGCCGGTGCGACGGACCAGCTCGGTGTAGGTCTCGCCCGAGGCGGCGGCCGGGGTGCCATCGGCGAAGACGCAGGCCTCGGTCGCATCCGAGGCCGAGTTCCAGCCGTAGATGGCGTCGAAGAGGTAGCCGTCGAAGATCCCTCCCCAGCTCGGGGCCAGGATCCCGTCAGGCAAGCTGGTGCTGTTGAAGGGATCGACGCCGGCGGAGAAGTGCTCGAACTCGTTGGCCGTGAGGCGCGAGTTGTCGTCCGTGACGACGACGATGGTCTTGGTGGCTTCGGGACGCAGCCACGCCTGCCACGGCGGTCCACCGCGCAACTCGCCATCGGCGTAACCGGCCGTCTGCGCGAGCGTGCCCAGGAATTGCTCGAGGGGCTGGGTCGACTTGATGTTCATGGTCGACTGGAAGAAGCGCGTGCCGTCGCCGCAGCTCGAGTCACCGGCCAGGGGCGGCGGGATGCACACGGGGTAGAGACCCGAGGGCGCGCTCGGACCACGCAAGGAGAGGATGATCACGCGGTAGTCGAGGCCGCTAGCGAGGATGCGTGCCGCGAAGGCGTTGAGCCCGTCCTGCACCTGTCGAATCGCCGGCTCCATGCTGCCCGAGTTGTCGATCACCCAGATGATGTCGACGGGTAGGCGCGCGACCTCGGCCGACACACCCACGGAGGCACAGGCCGCGTCCGGGTCGAAGGCGGAGTCGACGCTGGCGTCGTTGTGGTCTGCGTCCGTCGCACCGTCGCCCACGTCACCGTCGGCGTCGGCGTCGCCGCCTCCGTCACGGGCTGGGCTCCGCCGACTGTTCGAACACGCCGCGAGGGCGAGAGCCGCGAGCAGCAAGGTCGGGAGAAGCGAGGTCGGGAGGAGGCCTACGGGCCGATTGGAGTGGGAGCTGAACACGGGTCTGCATAGCACGGCAGCGCCCGCGGATCCCACCCCAGCGTGGTGACATCTGGGCGAACTCATAGCCGACATTGACAAGAGGGCGTGATCCCGCCTCGTCGCTGGCCCGCATGGCGCGGGTGCGTCGACGGCGAGGGGGGCGCGTGCTTCGCCCAGCGTCGCGGACGGAAGCCGCCTCAGAGGCGCTTGGCGAGGGTCACGAGATCCTCGCCGTCCTGATAGAAGTCGCGGAAGCGCGCCTCCTCGACATAGGCGAGGGCAGCGTAGAAGCCGCGAGTGGTGCCGTAGGCCTCGGTCGCGCTCGTCTCCACGCGTACGATCCGCCCGCCACGAGTTCGGAGCTCGTGCTCCATCGACTCGAGCAGGGCGCGACCCACGCCATGGCCGCGCGCGTCGGGATCGGACGCGACCCAGTAGAGGTCGAAGGTGCCCTGGGTCATGGGCGTCGGGCCGAAGCAGACGTAGCCGACGACGACTCCATCCAGCTCGGCGACCCGCGTCTGGTAGTCAGGCGGGTCGGGCTCTAGGCTCGCGTCGATCAGCTCGAGCGCGCACTGCACCTCGTCCGGCGTGAAGTTCTCGATTCTCTCGAGTAGATGCGCGAGGGGCTCGCGGTCGGCCTGCTCTATCGGACGTGTTTC
>JAACVI010000281.1 GCA_009992505.1 Myxococcales bacterium | reverse complement strand
AGCGCATGGGCACGCAGCGGTGCATGGAGGCGCAGTTGGCGTCGGTGTCGCACGGCTCGCACGCGCGCTGGGCGGCGCTGGCGAAGGCGCTGCAGGTGTTGCCCTGGGTGCAGACGCCGGTGGAGCAGGTCACGTCCGCGCTGCCCGCCGTGCACTCCACGCAGGCGCCGCTCGAGGAGTCGCAGGCGGCAGCGCCGACGCGGCCCGCGCAATCGGCTTCGCCGCCGCACGCGACGCAGGCGTGGTCCGTGCACGCGGGCGTGGAGCTCGGGCAGTCGGTGTTCACGTTGCACGCGACGCAAGCGCTGGCGCCCAGATCGCACACGGGTGTGTCGCCAGTGCACGCGGACGTGTTGTCGGCGGTACAGGCGACGCAGGTGTGGCTGGACGAGTCGCAGGCCACGAGGTCACGCGTGCAGTCGTGATCGACCAGGCACTCGACGCACGTCCCGCCGCTGGGCTCGCAGATCGAGGTCGCGCCCCCGCATGCACCCGCGCACGGATCCGGCGGCCCGGAGTCGTGAGTCGCATCGGACGACGCGTCGGTCGCGGCGGCGTCCGCGGAGAGATACTGATGTCCGTCGAAGATGGCGGAGCAGCCCAGCGTCCACGGCAACGCGCCGCAAGCGAGCAGCGGAAGCATCAAACCCAATCGCGCCGTCTTCGTCATGAAGCGCATGCTAGCGCTCGATCTGGGCCAAGCGCCAGAAGCGCACGTCAGCGGCCCGTGATGCAGCCGTTGTATGCGTTGATCACGTCCGTGCAGTCCGCGCAGGCGCCACCATCGGGCGGACCCGGGAGATTGCAGGTGAGCCAGGCCACGACCTCGGATTGGCAACGGGCCCCCCCCGCGAGGAACTCCGCCTCGCACAGGTCCCGTACGGTCACGGAGGGCGCAAAGCAGCTGTCGGGATAGTCCATCATGCAGATGGCGTGAGACCCCGCGTCCGCACCGCTACCTCCGTCGTGGGACGAGCCGCCGGACGAGCCGCAACCCGCCGCGAGGGCGAGAGCCAGCGTCGAGAGCAACACACCGCGTCCGATCCACATCGCGCCGAGGCGGCGCTTCTCGTCGTTCTTCATCACTCACCTCGTGGGGTTGAGGCACTACCTAGCATGCCTGAGAGCGGGCCAAGCAATTGCGAACCGAGGAGCGGCCGACGCGCATCCGGCCTGCGCAGATCCTTCCGCTCCGGCAGCGAGAAACTCGCGCCCATGCGTCCGACGCATCACACGCCGCCGGCTCGCGTGATGCGGACGGCGGCGTGCGACCTGGTCAGCATGCGCTGTGGACGGTGTAGCGCTCAGATGTCGAAGTAGAGTTCGTACTCGAGCGGAGTCGGCCGCATGCTCATGGGCCGGATCTCACGGGTTCGCTTGTAGTCGACCCACTCGGTGATGACGTCGCGCGAGAAGACGTCGCCCGCGAGCAGGAACTCGTGGTCCGCCTCGAGCGCGTCGAGGGCGGCGTCGAGGGAGCCCGGCACGGTCGGCACGTGGGCGAGCTCCTCGGGGCTCAGGGAGTAGAGATCCTTGTCGAAGGGATCGCCGGGATCGAGCTTGCGCTGAATTCCGTCGATGCCCGCGAGCAGCATGGCGCTGAAGGCCAGGTAGGGGTTGCCGCTCGAGTCGGGGAAGCGACACTCGAGGCGCTTGGCCTTGGGCGAATCCGAGTAGGTGGGGATGCGAATCGAGGCCGAGCGATTGCGCGAGCTGTAGGCGAGGTTCACGGGCGCCTCGTAGCCCGGCACGAGTCGACGATAGCTGTTCACCGTGGGGTTCGTCAGCGCGCACAGAGCCGGCGCGTGGGCCAGGATGCCGCCCAGGTAGTGCAGCCCGAGCTCGCTCATCCCGGCGTAACGATCGCCCGCGAAGAGCGGCTTGCCGTCGCGCCACAGAGACTGATGGCAGTGCATACCGCTGCCGTTGTCGCCGTAGATCGGCTTGGGCATGAAGGTCGCGACCTGGCCGTTGCGGCGCGCGGCGTTCTTGACCACGTACTTGAACCACATCAACTGATCGGCCGTGGCGATCAGGTTGTCGAACTGCACGTCGATCTCGCACTGACCGGCGGTGGCGACCTCGTGGTGACTGACCTCGACGATGTAGCCGAGGTTTCCGAGGATTTGGCAGATCTCCGTGCGCAGATCCATCAAGGTGTCGGTGGGCATCACGGGGAAGTAGCCGCCCTTGATCGGGATCTTGTAGCCGAGGTTGGGTCTCTCGTCTCGGCCCGTGTTCCACGCCGCCTCGTTCGAGTCGACGCTGTAGAAGCTGTGATTCGGACTCGACGAGAAACGGACGTCGTCGAAGACGAAGAACTCCGCCTCGGGCCCGAAGTTTACCGTGTCGGCGATGCCCGTCTGCTGCAGGTAGGCGGTGGCCTTGCGCGCGATGTAGCGCGGATCGCGGCCGTAGGGCTCGCGCGTGATCGGGTCGACGATGTCACAGATCATCACCAGAGTCGGCGCCTTGGTGAAGGGATCCATCTTGGCGGTGGGCGCCTGGGGGATGATCAACATGTCGGAGGCGTTGATGGGCTTGTAGCCACGAATGGACGAGCCGTCGAAGCCGAAGCCGTCTTCGAAGCTGTCCATCTCGAGCCGATGGATCGGCACGCTCGTGTGCTGCCAGACGCCCGGCAGATCGATGAAGCGCAAGTCGAGCATGACGGCGCCTTGGGCCTTCGCCAACTCGATCACGTCTTTGGGTGACATTTCGTTACTCATCGCTGCACTCCTCGCACGCTTCTATGTGCATTGGCTGTATCTGTGCGTTGTCGTTGGCGAGCGTCGTGCTCGCGCTGCTCAAATCTCGAACTAGATCTCGAGGAAAACCTCGAACGCCGGTCGGTGCATGACGCGCCGACGCCACGACTACACGGCGTCTTCGCCGCGCTCCCCGGTGCGGATTCTAATCGACTCCTCCACGGGCGACACGAAGATCTTGCCGTCTCCGATGCGCCCCGTGCGCGCCGCGTTCTCGATGGCCTCGATCGCCGCGGGCACGAGCTCGTCAGCGATCACTGCTTCGATCTTCACCTTGGGCACGAAGTCCACGACGTAGGCCGAGCCACGATAGACTTCGCGCTTGCCGCCGGTGCGTCCAAAACCCTTCACCTCGGTGACCGTCATGCCGCGCACGCCGACCTCCCCGAGCGCCTCCTTCACCTCGTCGAGTTTGAAGGGTTTGATGATGGCTTCGACCTTCTTCATGCATGCCTCCGAGGCCCGCAGCACGGCCCACCGACATACGGCGAGCTTCGATCCCTGTTGACCAAGAGCTTGTAGACGCCCAATGTTTCGGGCGTGTTAAAGAAGCGTAAATACGCGCACGCGCCTGCGCCTTCTCACAGGAGGTCCAAGTGAGCGTCGGTCTCGAGACACGTCATCAGCTCCGCGGCACGTATCACCTGCTGAGCACCCCCGGGCAGGAGCGGCCGCTCTCCCTCGATCTGCGGCTCGCGGCGCCCGAGCTGCACCGCCTGCCGCTGTCCCGGCGCCTGAGCGTGGATGGCGAGGTGCACGCCACCGGCCTGGCCACCCAGCAACCGGTGAAGGGGACGCTGGAGCTGGGCGGGCTGCTCGATGCCCGGCTGGTCTACGATCTGAGCTTCGAAGCCGACGACGGACGTCCACGCCGCATGCACGGCGAGCTCGAGCTCGAGGCCCGGCGCCTGCTCGGGTCAGCCGGTCGCGTGTCGGGGAGCGTGTTCGAGAACGACGTCGAGGTCGCGCGCGTGCTGCTCTTCGCCGAACCCCTGAAGACTCTGGGCAAGATGTTGCTCGATCTGCGGTTGAGCCGATGAGCGTCACGCCCACGGTCGTGGTGCATGGAGGCGCGGGCTTCGTGGCCCCGGAGCGCCGACCCGAACGCGAGCGCGCCTGTGCCGCGGCCGCTCGGATGGGGCTCGAGGCGATGCGTGAGGGGGGCAGCGCCCTGGACGCGGTGACGACCGCCGTCGCGGCCCTCGAGGACGATCCGCTCTTCAACGCCGGGCACGGGGCGGCGCTCACCTACGACGGGGAGGTGGAGCTCGACGCCTCCTTGATGGATGGAGGCAGCCTGCGCTCCGGCGCCGTGGCCGCCCTGCCTCCCTTCGATCACCCGATTCGCATCGCGCGCGCGGTGCTGGAAGAGGGTGAGCACGTCTTCTACGTGGCGCATGGAGCGGCCCGCTTCGCCTGGGATCACGGCTTCGCGCCGGCGGCGCCCGACGCGCTCGTGACCGAGGGCGCTCGGGCTCGGCTGGCGGCGGCCCTGCGCGACGACGGCGCCAAGCCATGGGCGGGGGGCACGGTGGGCGCGGTGGCCCTCGACGCCAGCGGGCATCTCGCCGCCGCGACCAGCACGGGCGGGACGGTCGCCAAGCGCGCGGGACGCGTGGGCGACAGCCCGGTGATCGGCGCGGGGACGTACGCCGACGACAAGCTCGGCGCGTGCTCGGTGACGGGGGATGGCGAAGCGGCCTTGCGCCAGCTGACGGCGCTCTTGGCCTGCCTCGCCGTGGCGGGCGGTGAGCTGCCCGAAGATGCAGCGAAGCGAGTGCTCGAGGCGCTGGAGCGGGAGTTCGGCGGCTTGGCGGGGCTGATCCTACTCGGACCCAAGGGAGAGGTCGGCGTCGGCTTCCGAACGCAGACGATGAGCCACGCCATCGCACGCGAAGGGAAAGGGATCACGACGGGCCACTGAGCATGTGTACATCTATCGCGTGATTGGCGCCGAAGCGCGCGGGTGGAGCGCCCGGGCGGCGTCGCAAGGATGCTATGTGACCGCGCAGAAACAACCTCCGCATTCGGCCGCCGCTGCATCCCCATCCGCTGCGTTGCGAGGTGCCCGAAAACCTGCGACGTCCCCCGGTACGCCTCGGTTTTCGAACAGCCCGCGCCTTGCGGCTGGAGCGCATCGACGCGCTCGGTGCAGGAAGTTGTTCCTGCCCGGACCCTATGGCCAGGAGGGGCCACGCGCTGGCATCCTCGGAGCGATGGGCTTGCGCGCACCGTTGCCGCGTCCGGCCTCTCGCCTCTTCGGTCGAGCGCGAGAGCTATCCGAGATGTCCACGCTCCTCGCCTCGGGAGCGCGCGTGCTGGTGGTGCATGGTGCGCGCGGCGTCGGCACCTCGCGCCTGGCCCTGGCCGTCGGTCACGGCTTGGAGCGCGCGGGCCACGAAGTCGTTCGCGTCGACCTCGAGGGCGTGCACACCCCGCGTGGCCTTGGCGCGAGACTGGCGGCGGCGCTTCACATCTCGCCCGAAGCGGCCGAGGCGGTGGGCGACGACTGGCCGGTGCTGGGGGCGCTGGTCGCTCGGGGCAGCTGCGTGCTCTTCCTGGACGACGCGGGCACGCTCGACGACGACGCCGTGGCGCTCTTGGGGCAGGTGGTCGAGGCCGCGCCCGAGCTGCGCCTGTTGGCCGCGACGGGACACCTCTTGGGCATCGACGGGGAGCGCATGCTCACGCTGGGGCCGCTGCCGGTCGAGCCGGGTGGACGAGGCGCGGCCGTGGAGCTGCTCGCGGATCGGGCCGGCATCGCGGAGCTTTCGGCGCTGCCCGCGGCCGAGCGCGAAGCCTTGGGCCTGATCTGCGAGGAGTTGTCGGGGTTGCCACTGGCGATCGAGCTCGCGGCCCCGAGGTTGCGTCTGCTGGCGGCGAGCGAGCTCGCGGCGCACCTGCGAGACAACGGCGGTCTGCTGGCGCGGCGCGGCGTGGCGGGTCGCAACGAGCAGCCCGGTCTGGACGACGCACTGGAGTGGTCGCTCCGCAGCTTGGCCCCGGATGAGCTGGCCGCCGCGGCCGCGCTGGCGCATTTCCGAGGGCCCTTCGCCCTGGTGGACGCCGCGAGCGTGCTGGGCGTCGGCGCCGCGCAGGCGTTGGACAGGCTCGCCGAGCTGGAGGCCCGCGCGCTGGTATTCACCCAGCCCGAGGTGCGAGGGGGGCGCTTCGAGTTGCTGCGACCGATGGCGGCCCACATTCGCAGACGCATGTCCGCCGAGATGGAGCAGACGAGCGCGCTGTATCGAAGCTGCGTGGCCGAGCTCGCGAGCCGCGTGCTGGACCCCGAGGCCCACGAAGAGATCCCCACTTCGGAGCGGCTCAGAGACCTGCGCGTGGCCCACGACGCGAGCGCGGCCGCACAGCCCGCGTCGAGCCAGACGCTGCGCCTGGCCACGGCGGTCGCCCACATGCTCTCGGTCGCCGGTCCCCTGAGGCAAGGCGCGGAGCTGCTGCGCCAGGCGATCGAGCGCGCGCAGGACGCCGAGGAGCCCACGCAGGCGGCGGCCTGGGTGCGACTCGGTTCGCTCTTGTGGCGACTGGGCGACGCGGAGGCCGCGCGGGAGGCCTTCTCGCGTGGGATGGACCTGGCACAGCCGACCGGGGCGACGCGCGCCGAGGACTTGCTGCGCCTGGCCATGATCGCCCTGGCGTCGGGCGAGCTCGACCATGCGCGCGAGCTGTACGAGGGAGCCGTGGCCGCAGGAGGCGCCCACCGCACGCACAGCTCGGCCCTCTTCGGCGTCGCCTCGCTGAGCCCCGTCGCCGAAGCGGAGGGCTTGGCCTACGAGGCGCTGCGCATCGGCAACCAATGTCCCGACGCCGAGGGACGGGCGAGCGCCGCCATCAACGCGGGGAACCACGCCCTGTGGCGCGGGGACCCGGTCTCCGCTCTGCGCCACCTCGAACGCGGCCTCTCGCTGGCCAGCGGCGCGCGGCTCGCCTACCTGGTCGGTCATGCGCAGGCTCTGGGCGGGCTGGCAGGGGACCTGCTGCAGACGCCCGAGATTGCCCGGGCCCATTACGACGCGGGGCTCGAGGCCTTCGAGCGCGTGGGCGCTCGGGAGCTCGCGGCCTTGCTCCGAGGTGTGCTCGGGCAGCACCACTTCTTCCACGGTCGCCTGCTCGCGGCGCGGGCGGACTTCGAGGAGAGCTTGGAGACCCTGGGGGACGGCGACGGGCGCTATTCGTCGTCCTTGTGGGCGGGCCTCGGGGCCACCTTGGCCGGCTTGGGGGAGGCCGGACCGGCCGAGCTCGCGCTCACGGCGGCGGCAGCGCGCGTCGATCGCCTGCACTCGAAGGATCGGTTCCTCTACGCCTCGACGCAGGAGCTGTACGCGAGCGTCGCGGCGGTGGAGATGGCCCGGGACGACCAGGACGCCCGCCGCCTGGCGCGCGCACGCATGACCGCCGCGCTCGAACGCTCGGCCGAACCGCCCGCGGACATGATCTTCTACGCGGATCCGCAGCTGCAGTTGCTGCGCGCGTGGTGCGCGCGCTGGCTCGCGGAGGACAGTCCTGCCAGCCAGCAGAGCGCCCCACCCACGCTGCAGCTCGGTCCGGGGCTGCGCTCCATGCAGGCCATGGACTCGCCGCGTCTCGACCTGGCCCGGCGAGGCAGCGTCCGTCGCGTGCTCGACGCGCTGGTGGCCGAGCACGAGCGCGGGGGGCCCGGCCTCGACACCGATCGCCTCTTCGAAGCGGGTTGGCCCGGCGCCACCATACGTCCCGAGTCGGCCGCGGAGCGGGTCTACTGGGCGGTCAAGGTTCTCCGCGGCGGAGGCCTCCGGCCCTTCTTGAACCGCACGGAGACGGGCTATCGCCTCGAACCT
>JAACVI010000280.1 GCA_009992505.1 Myxococcales bacterium | reverse complement strand
GGGAGCTGCTTCGAGAACGACTTCGCCTCGACGCTCTCCACCACAGCCAGCGGCTCCGGCCTCTTCCAGCTCGTCGTCGACGGCTACAGCGCGAGCGCGTCCGGCAGCTACCGCCTCGACGTCACGTCGTTCTGAGCCTGGCCTACTCCGCGTCTGGCGTGGGCCGCGCGATCACGGCGATGCCCAGCTCGGCGAGCTGCTTGGCGTCGACCGAGCCCGGCGCCTTGGTCATCAGATCGTTGGCGCGTGAGGTCTTGGGGAAGGCGATCACATCGCGGATCGAGTCCGTCTCCGCGGCCAGCATGGCGATGCGGTCCATGCCGAGTGCGATGCCTCCATGGGGCGGCGCGCCGTAGGTGAGCGCGTCGAGCAGGAAGCCGAACTTGTCGCGGCCCTCCTCGTCCGACAGACCGATCACGCGGAAGACCTTCTCCTGCACCTTCGGGTCGTGCAGACGGATGGAGCCGCCGCCGATCTCGAAGCCGTTGAGCACGAGATCGTAGCGGTAGCAGTAGACCTTGCCCGGATCGCTCTCGAGGATCTCGAGGTCCTCGTCATGCGGGCGCGTGAAGACGTGGTGCGCCGCGGCCCAGCCGCCCTCGTCCGTGCGCTCGAAGAGCGGCGGATCGATCACCCAGGAGAAGTTCCACTCGCCGCCCGCGCCCGTCTCCGGGATCAGACCGAGCTGCTTGCCCAGGTGGAGGCGCAGGTTGGCCATCACCGTCTGCACGCGCGCCTCGGGCCCGGACTGGAAGAGGACGATGTCGCCCTCCTTCGCGCCCACCGCCTCGTTGATGGCCAGGCGCAGCTCATCCGTCACGAGCTTGGTCAGGGCGCTCTGCGTCCAGGATCCGTCGGCGCCGACCTTGGCGCGGGCCAGACCCTTGGCGCCGAAGCGCTTCACGACCTTCTCCAGCTCGTCCACCTGCTTGCGGCTCATGGCGTGCTCGGCCGGGATGACCAGCGCCTTCACCAGCTCCTCGGGAAGATCCGCGCGGTAGCTGCCGTCGCGGAACTTGTCGGCGATCTCCGCGAAGAAGGGCACGCCACCGCCGCCGTGCTCGGTGATGAGCGTGGTCAGATCCGTGTGCTTCATGCCGAAGCGTAGGTCGGGCTTGTCGTTGCCGTAGTCGCGCATGGCGTCGTCGAAGCGCATGCGCGGGAAGGCGCCGTCGGGGTAGCGCTCGAGCAGATCGACTCCGATCACCTCACGCCAGAGCCGGAACACGAGGCCCTCGATCATGGCGAAGAGATCGTTCTGGTTGATGAAGGACATCTCCACGTCGATCTGCGTGAACTCGGGCTGGCGATCGATGCGCAGATCCTCGTCCCGGAAGCAGCGCACGATCTGGTAGTAGCGATCGTAGCCGGCGCACATCAACAGCTGCTTGTAGAGCTGCGGGCTCTCGGCCAGGGCGTAGCAGTTGCCGGGGTACAGGCGCGCCGGCACCAGGAAGTTCCGCGCGCCGCCGGGCGTGTACTTCACCAGGAAGGGGGACTCGACCTCGGTGAAGCCGTTGCCGTGGAAGTAGCTGCGCGTGTGGTGGTTCAGCTGCGAGCGCATGTGCAGGTTCTTCATCAGCTGAGGCCGACGCAGGTCGAGGTAGCGATGCTCGAGGCGCTTCTCCTCGGCCGTGTCGATGTCGTCCTCGATCAGGAAGGGCGGCGTCTTGGCCTCGTTGAAGACGTTGGCCTCGAGCACGGCGACCTCGATGGCGCCGGTGTCCATGCGCGGGTTCGTGTTCTCGCGGGCGCGCACCTTGCCGCGGATGCCCAGGACCCACTCCGTGCGCGCGCGCTCGGCGACGGGGAAGGGCTCGGGCGCGATGTCGGTGTCGAAGACGAGCTGGGTGATGCCCGCGCGATCGCGCAGATCGATGAAGACACAGCCTCCCAGGCTACGCCGGGCCTGCACCCAGCCGAAGAGCACGACCTCGCGGTCGTTGTCCTCCGCGCGGAGCTCTCCGCAGCTATGTGTCCTCTTCAGCTCGTCGATGAAGCGCGCCATGTCGTCCTCTGCGTCCTGACCCGGGGTCTCGGGGAGAGGGAGGCTAGTACTGGCGGCCAAGGGGTCAAGACGCGTGCGCAATGGAGGGGCGAAGCTGCGCAACCACCGGCGACCGAGGCCGATGAGGCGGCATGACCGTCGAGAGCATCCATGCTGGCGACCCGCGCATCGAATCCCTTCACGGCCATTTCGCCGATCCGCCGCCGCCGCGACCCGCCCCGAGCCCCGCGAGTGCCTGGCTGCGACACGGGTCCATGCTCATCGGCGTCATCGCCGCGCTCTGGGTCGCCATGCACGTCCTGCGGGCTGCCCAGGACGCCAGCTCGTGGACCAGACTGGCCACGCTGCTGGGCCGCCTGCCCGCGTGGCAGGGCCTGACGGCTGCGTTGGTGATCGTCGCCGTCGTGCTCGCCGCGGGCGTCGGCGTGCGTGAACCGAAGGCCCGCGAGAGGGCGCTGCTTGCCCTGCTGAGCCTGGTCGCGTTGCCCCTGGTCCTGCTCGCCCTGCTGAGCGCCTTCTGGCACTTCCTGGGTTGATCACGGGTCGAGCCCATGGGTGCCGCGACGCAATGAGCCCTTCGCCATGACCCGCCCTGGCTTTCGTGCTCCTCTGACCCGTCCCCGCAGCACGCGGGCGCGACAGGAGACGACATGAACTGGACCCCCGCACAGCTCCCCGACCTCGCAGGAAAGACCTACGCCATCACCGGAGGCAACAGCGGCCTCGGGCTTCAGGCGGCCAAGATCCTCACGAGCAAAGGCGCTCGCGTCATCATCACCTCGCGCTCCGAGGCCAAGGCCGAGGCCGCGCTCTCGAGCATCCGTGCGCACTCGCCGGGAGCCGACGTGGACTTCGTGTCCCTCGATCTCGCCGACGCCGACAGCATCGCCGCCTGCGCCAAGGCGCTGGAAGACGCCTGCCCCGAGCTTGACGCCATCATCAACAACGCGGGCGTGATGCAGCCGCCCCTGACGCGCACGGCCGAGGGCTTCGAGCTGCAGATGGCCACCAACCACCTCGGGCACTTCCGCCTGAACGCGAAGCTCTTGCCACAGCTCGAGCGCCAAAGTGGCCGCATCGCGGTCGTCGCCAGCATCGCCCACAAATACGGCGCCATCGACTTCGACGATCTGATGAGCGAGAAGTCCTACGACGCCACGCGCAGGTACGCCCAGAGCAAGCTCGCCAACTTGATGTACGCCTTCGAGCTCCAGCGAAGGCTGAAGGCGCGCGGCTCGTCGGTCGCCTGCATCGCCTGTCACCCCGGCTACTCGGCCACCAACCTGCAGACCGCGGGAGTGGGTATGCAGGGAGGCAGCACGCTCCTGCGCCTGATGTACAAGGTCACGAACGTGGTCATCGCCCAGTCGGCGGAGCACGGCGCCTACCCGCTGGCGCTGGCCGCGGCAGATCCCACGGCGCAGGCCGGCGCGTACTACGGACCGACGGGTCTGGGACAAATGCGCGGCAGCGTGGGCCTGTCCTTCGTGGCCGACAACGCCAAGGATGAAGACGTCGCCCGGCGCCTGTGGGAGGTCACGGAAGACCTCGTCGGCCCCTTCTTCGCGGATTGAGCCCGCGGGCGAGCTACCCCAGCCTCGGCACCACCTGTTGCTGGATGTCGTCCAGGAAGGCCACGATGCCGGTCTCCTCACCGATGCGACGCAGCTGGTCGAAGGGAGCTTCGAGCACGCGCTCCCACCTCTCTTGGTCGTCGCCAAGGATCTCCTTGGCTACACGCTTGGCCTCCTTGGGCCGACCTGGCGCAGATGTTAGCTGGTGCGGCTTCTGGGTCGGGTCGAATCCGAGTCTCTGCTGGCACGCCCGCAGCCGCGCATGCTCGTCGTCGTCAGTAGGGCGAAAGCCCGCGATGAACCAGGCCTCGGCTTCGGGCTCCGGCAACAGCCCCACGACTCCGAAGCTCCAAGGTCGATCCCGCCGAGCTTCCTCGAAGCCGCTCCGCTTTTCGGTCTTGCCATCCATGTCTCGGGCCAGCACGACGACATCTGGCGAGTTGGGAAGCAGCGTGGCCCAAACCAAGTCTCGGAGAAACATGCGCTTCTCGAGCGCGCCACCCGATCCGAAGCGGAGGGTCGAGCGTGACCGAAGGCGCATCTGGGCAATCACGTCGCCGCGCTTCCAAGAGTCCCGCCGGCCATTCTGTCTCCAGCTCAGCACGTGTTCCCACTCCACTTCGTGAGTCCAAGGGACCTCGTCCTGCACGACGCGCCGTGTCCAACGCTGCGCGATGCGCTGATGCGCCGAGTCCTCGGCGATGAGGACGCACTCGAGAGGTCCCTCCCGTGTCACTGGGCTGCTGGCTCCTCACGTTCGTCGAGCACCCATGCTTCACCCAGGGCGCTCCATAGCTCGCTGACGTACAGAGCGCCTTGCCGAAGATCCTCGGCCTTCGGGTGCTCCGCGAGGCTGCGCACATGCGTGTGCCCCTTCTCGTCCAGAGCCAGCACCTGCACTTCCTCCGGCTGCAAGCAGTCGAGCAGGTAAGGCGCGTGACTCGTGGCGATGATCTGAAGCTCCGGCTTCTGGTCGAGGATCCGTCGGATGCACGCCACGAGTTCTTCCTGAGCTGTGGGATGAAGTGCCTGATCGATGTCATCGAGGAGCAAGAGGCGCGGGCACGACGGAGAATGGAGCACGGTCAGCAACGTCAACGCCAGGACCGTGCCCTCGCTGAGCTGAGAGATGGGGAGGAATCCGGCCTCGCGGAACTCGACCTCGACAGTGTCCGCCGCCACGTCGCGTTTGGTTCGTTGCGGGATGTATTCGTCGTCGACGCGGAGCAGTTTCTCCTCCCAATGAGATAGCTTCACGCGTGGAATCTTGAGTGCGCCCGTCCCCGGAACCACCTCGTTCAAGTCGTGTTCGATCGCTTGAAGCGCGCCACGATCGTTGCCGGAGAGCCAGCTCAAAGCCGTCGCGAGTCCAGATCCGTCAGCCTGCACGACAGGGCGCTCGTCTTCACTGTAGGAGGGCTTGCGTGCGCGCCGTGCATCGAGGCGGAGACGCACACAGGCGCCAAGCTTCGCGATCGGTTCCCACCTCAGTTTCTTGAGATACACCGTGTCACCTGGCCCGTGGCTCGGCTCCTTCCAAGACTGCCACTTCGGGGCATGTTCGAGGCCATACTGGATTTCAGGCCCTGGCCACTTGGAGGTGAGCCAGATCGCGGCTGCCTCCGTGACCATTGCTATGCCGAGCCCGACAGACTTGTGGTCATGTGTTGTAAGAACGCGAGGACCCCAGTCGCCCCGGAACACGAGGCCCGCGGGACCGCCTGTGTGCCTGGCCTCCCCATCCACGGGCACGAGCATCCGTGACAACAGGTACGCACCATCCAGGACGCTGCTCTTCCCGGCACCGTTGGCACCGATCAGCACGGTGAAGCGTGACCGAAGCTGGAGTTCGACATCGACCAGCGATCGGAAACGCCGAAACGCCAGCATGTGTAGCTGATCCGGGCCAAGGGGGGCTGGACGCGGCTTTGTCTCGGTCGACGGGGCAGACATGGCCTCACCTTATCACCCTACGCGCGTCCGCTCACCAAGAGTCGATGCGCTCGGACCGTCGCAACGAGCAAGGACTGGCCCTCCGTGATCCCCGAGGCCGCGGAAGGGATGTACATTGCGCGCCATGGTCGACGAGCGCGATGAATCGGACACGGACAACCCGGAACAATCGGTGGCGCGCACGCGCGTGGAGCGGCTCAAGGCGACGCCTGAGACCAGCGGCGTGACGACGCCCTCGGCCTCGCTCGCGCCCACGCTGCCGATGCCCAGCGAGGAGGCCCTTCTCAGCGGCGAAGTGACGCTGGACGAGGTGTTGGCGGAGAGGGGCTTCGACGAGCGCTATCACCGAGGAGAGCTGCTCGGGGTCGGAGGCATGGGCGAAGTGCGCCTCTTTCACGACCGTCGCATCGGTCGCGACGTGGCCATCAAGGTGATCCAGGGCGACGACGTTCAATCGGGTCAGATCGTGCGCTTCTTGCGGGAGGCGCGCGTACAGGGTCAGCTCGAGCATCCCTCGATCGTGCCGGTCTACGATCTGGGCCTCGACGAGAACGGCGCCGCCTACTTCGCCATGAAGCGCCTCAAGGGCACGACCCTGCACTCGATCCTGCGAACCGCGCGCAAGCAGGGCGGCCTCGAGGGGACCGGCTGGTCCGAGCGAAAGCTCCTGGGTGCGTTCAATCAGGTCTGCCTGGCCGTGGACTACGCGCATCAGCACGGCGTCGTGCACCGCGATCTGAAGCCGGCCAACCTCATGTTCGGCGACTTCGGCGAGGTCTACGTGCTCGACTGGGGCCTGGCCACTATGCCTGGCGCGGCGCCGCTCCCGGCGCAGCCGACCAGCGACGACAGCACCTCCACGCCTCGCGCCACGCGCGCCGGCGATCTGATCGGCACGCCGGGCTACATGGCCCCGGAGCAGGCCCGCGGTGAAGGGGACGCGGCCGGACCGGCGGCGGACATCTACGCCTTGGGGGCGATCGTGTTCGAGATGCTGGCGCTCGAGCCGCTGCATGGCGAAGACGGCGCGGCGATGCGCATCGCGTCCACCGTGATGGGCGCCGCGGACTGCAGCCCGGCGTCACGCGCCCCCGATCGCGAGATCGCGCCGGAGCTCGATCAGCTGACGAAGCGCGCCACCGAGCTCGTGGCGGAGGAGCGCTTCGCCTCGGCGCGCGAGATGAGCGAAGCGGTGGAGGCCTACCTCGACGGTATGCGCGACTCGGACCTGCGCCAGAAGCTGGCGCGGGACCACACAGCAGCGGCGGAGACCGCGGCGGACGAGGCGCTCGCGACGCAGGACCCGCAGCTGGCCGAGGCGCAACGCAAGCAGGCGATGCACGAGGTCGGCCGCGCGCTGGCGCTCTCCCCGGAAGACCCCAAGCCGCTGCGCACGATGGTGCGTCTGCTCGAGACGCCGCCCGATCGCATGCCGGACGAGGTGCGCGTGGCATGGCACGAGATGAGCGACGAGAAGTCGCGCTGGGCCATGGGCGTCGCGCGCTTTATCTACGTCGTCTGGCTGCTGCCGGCGCCCTTCATCCTATGGGCTGGTGCGCGCGAGCCCGCGTCTCTAGGCATCGGCGCGCTGGCCATCCTCGGCACCATGTTGGCGTTGCACCTGGGCTCCCGACAGAGACCGTTGAAGGAGCCCATCCAATACGCGGCGGTGATCGGCAGCGCGCTCGCCTTGGGCGCGGGCTCGCGCATGTTCGGACCGCTGATGTTCGTGCCCGCCGTGCTCTCGACCACGACGCTCTCCTTCGCCATCACGGAGAAGGCGACTCGCCGTTACGCCTGGACCGCCATCTGCGCCATGGCCGTGGTCGTGCCCTACGCGCTGGAAGCGCTCGGCGTCCTCTCGCCCTCCTACGCCATCCGCGACGGCGTGCTGCTCGTCTTCCCGCACATGCACGGCTTCCCAGCCCAGGCGACGCTGCCCTACCTGCTGATGGTGACGCTCTTCTCCATCGCGGTTCCGGCGATCATCTACGGCGGCTTCCTGCGCGGCCGCCTGAACGAGGCCGAGCGCGCCATGCTGCTGCAGAAGTGGCACTTCGAGC
>JAACVI010000502.1 GCA_009992505.1 Myxococcales bacterium | reverse complement strand
CCACGGCGGAGGGCGCGCCCGTCGACGTGGATCTCGCGTCCCTCGCCGGGCAGGTCGTGCGCTTCGATCTCGTGGCCACGGGGCCGGTCACGCTCACCAGCGCCGGCCTCTACGTGCCCGCGCCCGAACGCGTCGCGCAGCGTCCGCCCGCGCCCAAGAACGTGCTCGTCTACCTGATCGACACCCTGCGCGCCGATCGTCTGAGGCCCTACGCGCCCGACACGACCGTGCGCACGCCGGGCTTCGACGCCTACGCGCGCCAGGCCAGCCTCTTCGTGTCGGGGCACGCGCAGGAGAACTGGACCAAACCCTCCGTGGCCACTCTGCTCAGCGGGCTCTTCCCCTGGCAACACGGCGCGACCACGGGCGACGCCGTCGTGCCCAACAGCGTGCACCTGCTGAGCGAAGGCCTGCACGATCAGGGCTTCTTTACCGGCGCCTTCATCTGCAACGGCTACGTCTCCGGCATGTTTGGCTTCCGTCGCGGCTGGTCGACCTGGCGCAACTACATCAAGGAGGGGCGCCGCACGCAGGCGCGCTTCGTCGCCGCCGACGTGCTCGAGTGGCTCGATCATCGCCCGGCGGAGCAGCCCTTCTTCCTCTACGTGCACACCATCGATCCGCACGTGCCCTACCTGCCACCCGATGACCTGCTCCACACCTACGACGCGGATCCCTACGACGGCCCCGTGAACTTCAATCGGGATCGCGAGCTGCTCGAGAAGGTGAAGGTCGGGCGCGTCACCTTGAACGATCGCGACAGGCGTCACCTCGAAGCGCTCTACGACGCGGAGATCACCTACCACGACGTGCACATGGCCGCGATCCTCGACGGGCTCGAGCGACGCGGTGTGGCCGACGACACGCTCGTGATCGTCACCGCGGATCATGGCGAGGAGTTCTACGACCACGGCTCCGTGGGTCATGGACACACGCTGTACGAGGAGCTGCTCCACGTGCCCCTGGTCATGCGCTGGCCTGGGCTCGAAGGCGGACCGCGACGCATCGACACGCCCGCCGGTCTGGTGGACGTCTTGCCCACGATCTACGACGTGCTCGGGCAGCCGAGGCCCGAGGGGCTGCCGGGCCAGTCGCTGGTGCCGTTGCTGCGCGGTGACCTGCCCCACGCGCCACCCGTGGAGGTGTCCGGCTTCCTCGAGGGTTGGCGGGCCGCTCTCTCGGGGCATCACAAGCTCATCCAGCGAGCCGCGAGCAACCTCGCGCTCTATGACCTCGAGGCCGATCCAGGCGAGCAGCACGACCTCGCCGCCGATCGACCACTGACCGTGCGCTGGCTGCGCGGCATGCTCGGGTTGATGCTGCACGGCGAAGATGCGCGTGCGCGCGACGCGGCGGCCCCGGAGCACACGCGCATCGACGCCGAGACCGAGGCGCAACTTCGCGCGCTCGGCTACGTGGGGACTTCCGCGCCATGAACCAAGAGAGCGACGAGATGCCAACTCCACCTGCGACGACGGACGAAGCGCCCACCGAGGCCGCGACC
>JAACVI010000279.1 GCA_009992505.1 Myxococcales bacterium | reverse complement strand
GGTCGTCGCACGTGCATCACGCCCCTGAGGCGCCTCGACGCAGTCGAGCTTCGATCATGGAAGTTCGATCGGCACGCGCTTGTTCCAACAAGCGCGCGTAACTACTCGGCTATCGAGCGAACGATCGCCTGGAAGCGGGCTTCGCGGGAAACGAATGTCCGAGGCCCGAACTGGCTGTCGGTTCAGTGGACTTGACGCCCTTCGGACCGGCCGCAAGCTGCCCCTGTGACCGACCCCAAGCGCGTGCTGCTGGCCATGAGCGGTGGGGTGGACTCCTCCGTGGCCGGTGGCTTGTTGCGCGCCCAAGGTCATGAGGTCGTCGGCGTCACGCTGCACCTCTGGGACGCCGAGGGCGAGGCCAAGGTCGGACGCTGCTGCGCGCCGGAGGATCGACGCGACGCCCGGCAGAGCGCGGACGCCCTCGGGATTCCGCACTACGTGCTCGACGAACGGCAGGCGTTCGCGCGGGATGTGGTCGAGCCCTTCGTGCGCGAATACCAGGCCGGGCGAACCCCGAGTCCCTGCGTGCACTGCAATCGAACGGTGAAGCTCACCTACCTCTTCCAGGTGGCCGACCGCTTCGGCTGCAGCCACGTCGCGACCGGTCACTACGCGCGCGTAGTCCGCGGCCCCGACGGTCACGCTCTGCTGCGCGGTCGCGATCGCCAGAAGGACCAGAGCTACTTCCTCTTCGGTCTCGACCCCAAGGCTCTCTCGCGCCTGGTCTTCCCTCTGGGTGAGATGGTCAAGGACGAGTCGCGACACGCCGCGCGCGAGATGGGTCTGCCCAACGCCGACAAGCCCGACAGCCAGGAGCTCTGCTTCGTGCCCGACGGAGACATCGCGGGCTTCATCGAGCGCCGCAGCGGCCGCGCCGAGGCGGGAGAGATCGTGGACGAAGACGGCGCGGTCCTGGGCCAGCACGCTGGCGTGGCAGGGTTCACCGTTGGCCAGAGGCGAGGCCTGGGTCTCGGCGGTGGCCCCGTTCGCTACGTGCTGCGCGTGCTCGCGAACGAGAACCGCGTCGTGGTCGGCCCCGAGGGCGGCCTGTCGGGGAACGAGTTCGAGGCCAGGGACGCGCGCTGGCTGAACGCTCCGCGCGAGGACGAGTTCGAGGCCGAGGTGCGCATCCGTTATCGACATGCCCCGGCCCGCGCTCGCGTTCGCCGCACGGCGGACGGCTTCTCGGCGCGCTTCGTCGAGCCACAGCGCGCGATCACCCCAGGACAGGCCGCCGTGGTGTATCGTGGGGAAGAGGTGCTCGGTGGCGGCTTCATCGTTTGAGCGAGGTTCATTCTGCTTCGCGCTGTGCGCGCTGGGGATGGTCTCGCTCGGCTGCTCGGCCGGTGTGGGTGAGGGCGAGGTCACGGGCGTGGTCTTCGCGCCAGGATGCGGGCTCAACGGCGAAGCCTTCGATCTTCAGCCCAACTTCTTCGCGGCCGACCCGACCTTGGACTTCCTCGACATCCGCCTGCAGCGAGGCAGCGACTTCGAAGACGTCAGCGACGGCGTGGACATCTCCGTTCGCTCGGCCTCCGAGGTCACGGCGAATCTCGGCGTGGCCATCGCGCTCGAAGACCCCCTCGTCCTGCCCAGGACGCCCCCTGCGGATCGCCCTCTGGTGGCCATGAGCGTCTACCTCAATCGCACCTGTCCCATCGACCGTCGGGCGATCCCTGTCGCTTATGAGGCGGTCTCCGGAGACATCACCTTCACGGCCATCTACGCTCCCGAGCTGCCGTCGACCGGCCTCGAGATCTCGGGCAGCTTCAGCGACGTCCGCTTCGAGGATCCGTCGGATCCCAACAATCGCAACGCGACCTTGTCGGGCCACTTCACCTTCATCTTCAATCGTGGCCGGCCGGCGCAGCGCTTCCCCTGAGGGCCGGAGCCGCCGGACCTCCAAACGTGGTGCCCCGTCCGGGGCGGACGCGAGTGGAGTGGTGCGGGCGGTGAACTCGGCGGCCGACGCGGTGATCGACACCGAGCTCGGCGTCGTGCTCGCTGCGGGAGCGCTCCCGGGTGAGGAGGTCAGGCTGCGCGGGGTGCGCAAGGAAGGGCGCGTCCTCCGAGGTCAGGTCGAAGAGCTGCGCCTCGCCAGCGCCGAGCGGGTCGAGCCTCCGTGTCCCCACGCCAGCTCCTGCGGGGGGTGTCCGCTCTCGATCGCGACGCCGACCATGGAGCGTCGCATCAAGCAGGATCTCCTGGAGCGCGCGCTCGCGGACTTCGCTCCCAGGCCTGCGGTCGAGTGGGTGGATGCGCCCTCGCGCGACGGCTACCGCACGCGCGCACGGCTGCATTTTCGGGCCGAGCGCGTCGGCTATCGTGCGCGTCGCGGCGCCGGCCTGGTGGACGTGACGTCGTGCCGCGTCCTGGTCCCCACTCTGGCCGCGGCGCTCGATCAGCTGCGCGAACAGGCAAACCACTTCCGTGGCAGCGGCGAGATCTCGCTCGCGTTGGGCGCCGGAGGGGGCGCCGTCGTCGCCATCGAGACCAGGCAGATGCAGCCGCCCGCCTTCTACGCGGCGCTCGAGCGGATGGCGACGGAGCCGGGCATCGCTGGGATCTCGGCCCGTGTCGAGGGCACGGCGGCCGCGCGCTTCGGTCAGGTCGAGCCCGTGGTCGAGGGGGCCGACGGCAAGAACCTGCGCCTCGCCAGCGGCGGCTTCGCCCAGGCCCAGGAGGCCATCAATCAACAGCTCGTGCGCTACGTGGCGGCCCAGGCGGACGTCGCGGGCAAGCGCGTGCTGGAGCTCTACTCGGGCGCGGGGAACATGAGCGTGCTGCTCGCCGCCGGCGCCGCGCGCTTCGAGTCCGTGGAGAGCTCGCCCTCGGCCGTCGAGGCGGCGCGAGAGAACCTTCGCTCCCGCGAGCTCCCGGGCAAGCTCGTCTGCGGTCGCGCCGAGGGTCACGCCAAGGGCGCGACCATCGACGTCCTGGTGCTGGATCCCCCACGAGAAGGCGCGCTCGCTGCCCTCGAGGCGGCGCTCATGCGTCGACCCGCCAAGGTGGTCTACGTCTCGTGTCAGCCGAGCACGCTCGGGCGCGACCTCGGCCTGCTCCAGCGCGCGGGCTATGCCCTGGTCGCGGTCTCGGCCTTCGACATGTTTCCCCAGACCGCGCATCTCGAGAGCGTCGTCACTCTCACGCGCACAATTTAGGCACTTTCGTGGCTTCGGCGGTTGCGGCGGGGCGAGCCTTGGTCTAGTTTCCGCCCGCCATGCGCTGCCCCTACTGCGGCATCCTCGAAAACAAGGTCATCGACTCGCGCCTCTCCCAGGCAGGCGAGGTGACGCGTCGGCGACGTGAATGCGAAGGCTGCGAGCGGCGCTACACGACCTACGAGCGAGTCGAGCAGGCGCTGCCCTTGGTGGTCAAGAAGGACGGCAGCCGCCAGCCCTTCAGCCGCGACAAGGTGCTCGCGGGCTTGCGACGCGCGTGCGTGAAGCGGCCCGTGTCGGGGGAAGCGCTCGAGCGCCTGACGGACGGAGTGCTCCGCGCCATCTCCGAGCGGGGCGACCCGGAGATCCCCTCCTCGGTCGTGGGGCGCGAGACCCTGGCCGCGTTGAAGCCCGTGGATCAGGTCGCCTACGTGCGCTTCGCCAGCGTCTACCGCGAGTTCCAGAGCGCCGAGGAGTTCTTGAGTGAGCTCTCCCGCATGCTCGAGAGAGGCACGCGGAGCGAGACGTGAACGCCGACGATCGGCGCTTCATGCGACTCGCCCTGCGCCAGGCGCGCAAGGGACGCACGAGCCCAAATCCGCACGTGGGGGCCGTCGTGGTTCGCGACGGCGAGCGCCTCGCCGTTGGACATCACGTGCGCGCGGGAGAGGCCCACGCCGAGGTGATGGCGCTGAAGGCCGCGGGGCAGGGTGCCAGCGGAGCGACGCTCTACGTCACGCTCGAGCCGTGCAACCATCACGGCCGCACGCCTCCGTGCACGGAAGCTGTCATCGCGGCGGGCATCGCGCGCGTCGTGGTCGGCTGCGAGGATCCCTCGCCGCATACCGAAGGCTCGGCAGCACGGCTGCGGGCCGCGGGGATCGAGGTGTTGGTGGGCGTGGAGCGCGAGGCCGCGCAGGAGGTCATCGCCGACTTCGCCAAGCACCACGTCAGCGGGCTGCCCTTCGTGCACGTGAAGTCCGCCGTGACTCTGGACGGACGCGTCGCGACGCGGAGCGGCGACACGCGCTGGATCACCGGGGAGACCTCGCGTCGCGCGGTTCACCGCATGCGCGCGCGCGCCGACGCCATCCTCGTGGCGTCCGGCACCGCGCTCGCGGACGACCCCGCCTTGAACGTGCGCTCCGTGCGCGGGCTTTCGCCGCGTCGCGTGCTGCTCGACTCGGCCTTGCGCGTCCCGCCCACCGCGCAGCTCTTCGCGCGCGATGGCACTCCGGCGCCGCGGGTCTATCACGCCCAAGACGCCCCAGCCGCGAGTCGCCGCGCCCTCGAGGCCGTCGGCGCCGAGTGCGTGAGCGTTCCACGGGATGCGGGGCGTCTCTCCCTCTCCGCCGTGCTCGAGGATCTCGGCCGCCGGGAGACCATGCGGCTGATGGTCGAAGCGGGCCCGGCGCTCCTCGGGAGCCTGCTGGACGCCGACCTCGTCGACGAGCTCAGCGTGTTCGTGGCGCCGCTGCTGATCGGCGACGAAGGCGCCATTCCCATGGCCCGCGGCCGCGCCCTCGAGCGCCTGGCCGACGCCGTGCGCCTCGAGCCGCTGCGCATCCGGCGCTACGGCGACGATGTCTGTTTCGAGGGGCGCCCGACGAGGCCCCGAACATGATTCCGCGGTGCGCCAAGCGACCGCTGGAAATGCAGCAGCCTGGAGGCTATGTCAGGCTCTGCTTGACTCGTTCTCAACGACGACAACCCAGGACGAAGGAGCGGTGATGCGAACCGAATCGATCGAGCGCGTCCAGAAGGCGCTAGCGGAGATCCGCGCGGGCCGGATGGTCGTCCTCGTTGACGATGAAGACCGCGAGAACGAGGGCGACCTCGTGATGGCGGCGGCCTGTGTCACACCGGAGGCCGTGAACTTCATGGTTCGGCACGCGCGCGGGCTCGTCTGCCTCAGCCTGACCGAGGAGCGCGTCACCCACCTCGACCTGCCGATGATGGTCGACGACAACCGCTCCACTCGCTCCACCGCCTTCACCATCTCGATCGAGGCGCGTCATGGCGTGAGCACGGGCATCAGCGCCGCGGATCGCTGCCGCACGATCCAGGCGGCGGTCGCCGTCGACGCCCACGCCCACGACCTGGTCAGCCCAGGGCACGTCTTCCCGCTCAAGGCGTGCGCCGGGGGCGTGCTCCAGCGCACCGGACATACCGAAGGATCCGTCGATCTCGCGCGCCTCGCGGGCTTCGAAGGCGCGGGCGTGATCTGCGAGATCATGCGCGAAGACGGCACGATGGCTCGCCAGCAGGACCTGGTCGCCTTCTCGGAGGAGCACAGCCTGACCTTGGTCTCCATCGCCGACCTGGTGGAGTATCGTCTGGCTCACGAGCGCTTGGTGCAGCCGATTCGGGCGGAGGCCGTGACGCTCTCGACCGGCGGGCGGTGGCTGGCCCATGTGTACGAAGTGAAGAGCGACGGTCGGCACTTCCTCGCGCTGACCCACGGCACGTTGAACGGAGAGCCGACGCTGGTCCGCGTGCACTCCGCCAACATCCTGGGCGACGTCTTCGGCGTGCGCCCGCCCGACGGTGGCGATCTGCGCGACGCGCTCGAAGCCATCGAGGCCGAAGGCACGGGCGTAGTGCTCTACCTGCCCAAGATCGGCAACCTCGCGGACGACCTGGCCATGCACATCGGTCAGCCCGTCGAGCGCCAGCAACCCGCCGAGCGCGGCGCGGTCTTGCGCGAATACGGTCTCGGCGCCCAGGTCCTGGCGGACCTCGGGCTCTCACGCATTCGCCTCCTCAGCCGCCACGTGCGTCGCTTGCCGAGCCTGGATGGCTATGGCTTGAACGTCGTCGAACAGCTTCCCCTTCGGTCGGATAGGCCGGCTGAAGCGTCCGCTCCGCCATCTCATCAGCCCGCCGCCACGTCGGAGACCCCATGACCCCCACCACCCTCGAGGGAGATTTTCGCGTCGCCCCGGGCACGCGCTTCGCGATCGTCGCCTCGCGCTTCAATCACTTCATCGTCGACCGCCTGGTCGAAGGCGCGCTCGACGCTCTGGCGCGCCACGGCGTGGCCGAAGCCGACGTGACCCTCGTCCGCGTCCCCGGCGCCTGGGAGATCCCATGGGCCACCGCGCGACTCGCGCGCAGCGGAAGCTACTCGGCGGTCATCGCCCTCGGCGCCGTGATCCGCGGAGCGACTCCCCACTTCGACTACATCGCCGGCGAGGCCACTTCGGGCCTGGCGCAGGTCATGCGCGAGACGGGCGTGCCCATCGGCTTTGGCGTGATCACGACCGACACCATCGAGCAGGCCATCGAGCGCGCCGGCACCAAGGCGGGCAACAAGGGCTGGGATGCCGCCATGGCCGCCCTCGAGATGGTCGGACTCGACGCCGCGTTGCGCGGAGTGGAGAAGAGCTGATGGGAGCGCGGCGCACGGGGCGCGAGCGGGCGCTGCAGATGCTCTACGCCATGGACGTCGCGGACGTCGATGCCGAGGGCGAGATCGCGCTCTACTGGGGCCATCTGGCGGAGGATCCCCAGGACGACGACAGCTTCGCCGACGCGCTGGTGCGGACCTACGGTCGGCGCAGCGAACACATCGACGGCATGATCCGAGAGGTCAGCCATCACTGGCGTCTCGAGCGCATGTCCAAGGTGGACCGCAACGTGCTTCGTCTGGCCACGGCGGAGCTGCTCGAGATGGACGACGTGCCGCGGCGCGTGACGCTGAACGAAGCCGTCGAGCTCGCCAAGCGCTTCGGCAGCGAAGGCAGCGCCGGGTTCGTGAACGGGATCCTGGATCGCATCGCGTCGGATCTGGGCAAGGACTGATCGAGGGCACGCCTCGGGTCGCTCATGGATCTTCATTTTCGACTTCCGGAGCTTCACGACGTCGAGCACGCGCGCGGCGAAGCGCTCAGCCTCGGCATCTACGCGGACGACCGTCCTCCGCGGGGCGTCGCCGGGCTGCTCGATTGGCGGCTATGCGGTCGACTCTCGCGGCTGATGAAGCGCGACGTGTTCCGTGGCGAGCTTGGCGAGTGCGTCTTGCTCCCGACCGACGGCCGCCTCGCCTTCGAGAAGCTCTTCCTGCACGGGCTGGGCGAACGCGCCGCGTTCGAGCTCGAGACCTCGGAGGACGTCGTCGACACCATGCTGCGGACGCTGGCCCATGTCGGCGCTCGGTCCTCGGTGCTGGAGCTGCCAGGGCGGCTGAAGCTCGCGCGCCACGAGGCCATGAGCCAGCTCCTCCGGATCTCCGACAGCTACCCGGAGCTGGACGAGCTCACGCTGGTGGAGACCGCGGACGCCCAGCGCCTGCTGACCGGCGTGGTCGAGGGAGAACGTCGTCGCGCCCGAGCGCTGGCGACGCGCCTGGACGACTAGCGCTTCTTCTTGGGCGCGGCCTTCTTCTTGGGCGCGGCCTTCTTCTTGGGCGCGGCCTTCTTCTTGGGCGCGGCCTTCTTCTTGGGCGCGGCCTTCTTCTT
>JAACVI010000501.1 GCA_009992505.1 Myxococcales bacterium | reverse complement strand
CCGCTCGCTGCGTTGCTCGTCGCTCACATACCCCCGGTATGCTCGCTCCTCGCGCCTTGCGAGCGGGGCGCCTCGACGCAGGAAGGCGATCAGTCTATTTCGCTTCGGACACTAAGGCAGCGCGCGGCTGGCCTGGTCTTCGGCCAGGCGTCGCGCCGCGTCCAAGCGCAGGGCGAGTCGACTCTCGCGAGCGGCTTCGCCATCGCTCGCGACCTCCAGCGAGAGGAAGGCCAACTTGCCCAAGAGGGCCGCGGGCAGGATGGCGTCCGCCACCGAGCTCGAGGGCAGGCAGCCGAAGGATTTGATCGAGACCACGAGGTGCGCGTGGCCGTCCTCCGCTGCGGCGAGCGCCAGCCCGACCTCGACGTGGCCGTAGCCTGCGCGCCAGCTCCCCGGCAGATGCGGCGCCGCGAGCTCGGCCAGATGGTCCACGTCCGGCAGGAAATGATCGGCGACGCCGAAGGCCGCCATCATCTCGTCGAAGCGCGAGCGCAGCGCGGCCTCGAGCGACGCCACCTCCGCGACCCGCGCCGCGGCTACGGGCTGCGACTGTCCAAAGGCCGGCTGCCGCTCGATCCACAGCTGATAGGCGAGCCAGAGGGCCACGGGGGGGACGCGTATTTCCGCACCGGCCGCCGCCAGCACCTGGGGCAGATTCAATTGCGCCGGGCCATCCACGTGCAGCGAGAAGGGCTCGCCCACGAGCACCACCCTCGGCCTCGGCGCGTCCGGGAGTCGCGCCAGATCCGCGGCCCAGTCCGCTCGGACTCTCAGCGCATCGCAGCCATCGTGCCCCGCCTCGAGCGCCGCGACGAGCCCGGCGCAGACCACCTGCGCGCGCGCCTCCAGCGCCTCGATGTCGCGCACGCGAGGCCTGAGTCGGCGTAGCCCCTCGGCCAGCGCGTCGCCCACCAGCAGCGCGTCGACGCCGAGCCGACTGCCGTCTTCGCCCCACATCGCCAAGAGCGCGCGCGGCGACGGATCGAGATCGAGCAGGCGCACGTCCGTGTGTCCCGCCACGCGCAGGGCGCGTTCGTAGCCCAGGCCGAAGAGCGCGTAGCGGCAAGGGCCGCAGCTATGCAGGCGCAGGTAGCGCCCGCCGTCACCGGCGTCCGGCGCGGAGGCGCGTCGCAGCAGGGCGCCCGTGGTGAAGAGCGCGGGCGCGCACTGACCGCGGGGCAGGGCGGCTGTGCCGCGCTCGAAGGCGTCGTGATCGAGCGGGCCGAGGGCGGAGGCCTGATGACCGCGGCCGCGCAGGCTTGCGGCCAGCAGGTCGTCGTAGGGCCAACCGAGACCGCCTACCCAGAGGTCGTCGGCGCTCATGGCTGGGCCATCGCCTGTGGCGCCAGGGGGAGCTCGTCCTCGCCTCCGAGCGCTCGCCTCTCGTAGCCGCGCAGGGCGTCGACGAAGGTGTCCAGGCGCACGTCGAGGCTGGCCACGGGCCTGTCCTCGTCCAGATCGTGGAGCCGGAGCGTGGGCTTGTCGGCGCCACCGAGGATGTCCGAGAGGG
>JAACVI010000500.1 GCA_009992505.1 Myxococcales bacterium | reverse complement strand
CGTCCATTCCCATCATCACCTCAGGTGCGTGTCCAGGCTCCCCCGTAGAGCCGGACGGCTGGCTCGTTTAGCGCCTTTTTGGGGGCGAGGCACGCGCTCAGAACAGAATTGTGTCATCGGAGCTGAGACGTCCCAAGTTTTGGGCAGGTCGGCTATGCTGATCCCATGGCGTTTTCCCCGATCTTCCGGCCTGGATCAATTCTGACGCCCCTCCTGCTCTTTTTCTGGGTCGGGTTGACCGCGTGCAACCTGGAACCGGCGCCTCTCGCCTCGGACGCTGCGGTCCTCCCCGATTCGGGCATGTCCCTGGACGGCGGTCCGGACGCGACGGCTGCGCTCGATGCATCGCTGCCAGACGCCGGGCGCCCGCCCGAAGACGCGGGGCCTCCCCCCGCAGGGCTCGACGACTTCATCCGCTACGAGATGGCGCTGGGCGGCGTGCCCGGTCTGGGTGTGGCGATCCTGGCCCACGGCGAGGTCGCCTGGCAGGGAACCTACGGGTTCGCCGACGTGGACCGCGCCCTGCCCGTGACCGATCGCACCCTCTTCGGCGTGGGCTCCATCTCGAAGATGGTGACCCTGGTCACACTCCTGCGCCTGGTCGAGTCGGGACAGGTCGATCTGGACGCGCCCCTGGACGACGTGCTGCCCTTCGCGGTGCGAAATCCGAGCTATCCGAGCGAGCCCCTCACGGCGCGCATGCTCGTGACCCACACCTCGGGTCTGAACGACGACTGGCTCGTGCTCGGGGGCGTCACCGTCGAGGGGCACGACAACTTCCTCCCGATCGCGGACTTCGCTCGCGGTTACGTCACCCCGGGCGGTGCGTACTGGGCCGTCGACAACTTCCAGACCGAGCCGGGCACGGCCTGGGACTACTGCAACGCGGCCTGGGTCGTGGCCGGCGCCTTGGTGGCGCAGGCCGGGGGCGTGCCGCTCCGAACCGCCGCGCAGGAGCAGGTCTTGATGCCCGTCGGCATGCTCGACTCGGGCTTCTTCCTGGCCGACGTCGACCCCACGTTGCTGGCCGTCCCCTACACCTACAATCGCGGCCATCGTCGCTTCGATGCCTTGATGCAGCCCGGCTACGGCCACTGGCCCGCCACCGGCCTACGCACGAGCGTGTCGGATCTGTCTCGCTTCGCGCTGATGCTGCTCGGCCTCGGGAGCTACGACGGCACCCGGGTGCTCGACACGGCCACGGTGGAGTCGTCCTTTGGGCTGCAGGTGCCGACCCTCAGCAGCGCGCAGGCGCTCGGCTTCCGCTACCGTGGGGTCGCCGGCCATCGCTACGTCGGTCACTCGGGAGAGACCATCGGCGGCAGCGCGCAGATGTTGCTCTCGCCCGCGGAGGACAAGGGCATCCTGTTGATGACCAACGGTGACTCCTACGTGCGGGACAGCTTCGGCTTCTCCGAGGGAGCCGACGCCCTCGAGCGCATCCTCGAGCGCCTCGACGCCGAGTC
>JAACVI010000278.1 GCA_009992505.1 Myxococcales bacterium | reverse complement strand
TGCGCGAAGCCTTCTCTTGGCGGGTCATGCGCGAGTCGTAGCATGAGGGCGAAGAGCGGAGCGAGGGTCTCGCCCGACGGGCGTGGGGCCTTTGGGCAACGTCCACAGGCGTCGACGAACGACCGGCCTTTCACGATTGGGGGGTCCTTCGTTTCTGGTGCTGACTTCCGCGGGTCCAAGCGCAGTCCAAGCGCAGCTCTTTCTGACCGCGGACGACTCGGTCTCTGCGGGCGCGACCACGCCCCCAGGGCCGCCCAGCGCGGGTGTGGGCAACGGCTTCGGCAGCATGACCGGAGACGGCGTCACGTTCTCGTGGGACACGGACGTCAACGCAGGCGCGGTACTCGACGTCGCGGGAGGCAGCTGCATGGGCACCACCGACGTGGCGGTCGTCTACCTCGACTCGGTCGCCGGCGGCTTCGCCGACACGTCGGGCTTCATGGACGTGGCCTTCCCCCAGCCCGCGGCCGTCTCGGCCGGAGGCACCTCGACCGGCCCGAACACCGCGCCTCTGACCTTCGCACCGGGCTTCGAGGCCGACTACGCCATCGCGTTCACCAACCCGGCGGCCGGCACGGCGCCAGGGGCCTACCTCTACGAGCTCGTGGCCGGTGGCCCGCACCTGGCCACGCCCCTCGTCGCCCCGCAGGTCGGCGGCCCGGGCGGCACCTGCGCCGCCGCGGCGGCTCTCGACTGCGACGACTCGAACCTGTGCACGGCGGACGCCTGCGACGCGACGACCGGCTGCTCCCACACGGACGTCGCCAGCTGCTGCAACGTGGACGTCGACTGTGACGACGGCGACGTGTGCACCACGGACACGTGCTCGGGTCCGGGCGGCACGTGCGCGTCTGGCGCCATGACAGGCTGCTGCACGACGGACGCTGCGTGCGACGACTCCAACCTGTGCACCGGCGACGCCTGCAACCTCTCGACCCACCTGTGCGAGCGCACGGCGGTCGCGGGATGCTGCACGGTCGACGCCGATTGCAACGACAGCAACGCCTGCACCACCGACACCTGCGACGCTTCGACCGGAAGCTGCGGCAACGCGGCGATCACAGGCTGCTGCGTCGCCGACGCGGACCGCGACGACGGCAACACGTGCAGCCTCGACACCTGCGACGGCAGCACGATGACGTGCGCCAACGACGCCATCGCGGGCTGCTGCACGGCTGACACCGAGTGTGACGACAGCGAGCCGTGCACCACGGACACCTGCAACGTCGCCACCGCGGGCTGCGAGCACGCCGCCCTCGCGATGTGCGGCGCCGACGACGGAATGCCGGACGCCGGAATGGACGCCGGAGACGACGGCGGGCTCGACGACGGCGGAACCGACATTGGCGACGGCGCCATCGCGATTCCGGACAGCGGCGAACCCGACGCGGGCGGCAGAACCTCGGGCGGCGGCTGCGGCAGCGTGCCCGGCCCGAACGGAAACCGCGCGCCCTTCGCGCTCGGATTGCTCGTGGCAGCCGTCGTGTTCGCACGACGCCGACGCCGCACTCGACGCTAGGTCGCTACGGCCCCGCGAGGAAATTCGTCACCGCCGCCGGCAGGTCGTCCGGCGCGGTGACGGGCAGCGAGCAGGAGTCGCTGGTGCAGATGTAGACGGCGGGCCGACCCGGGTAGGGGTAGCGTCCGTGCCCCGGCCGACGCAGCTCGACCAGGCGACGTGGGTCGGCGCTGCGCAGCGCTGCGTGGAAGAGCGCGTCCGTGGCGGCGTCGTCGGGACCGATGACCGAGAGGATGGCGTAGTCGCTCGAGAAGAACTCGAGCGTCAGCAGGTATTGGCCGACCATGCGCCCGAGGCTGCGGAGCTCGTCCGTGCGCGCGCAGCCTCGGAGGGCGGCCTCGGCGCGCTGACGACGCGCTCCGGATTCGTCGAGGCGACTGAGCACGAGCAGGCCCCGCGCGAAGACGGCGTTGTCTTCGATGGGCACGCGACGCTCACGAAAGATTCCGACGGCACGGGGGTCGCGCGTATGCGCGAAGAAGCCGCCGCTCTGGGCGTCGCCCAGCTTCGCCTGCGTGGCGTCGGCGAGCTG
Source organism: Myxococcales bacterium (assembly GCA_009992505.1). Taxonomy (GTDB): domain Bacteria; phylum Myxococcota_A; class Polyangia; order Polyangiales; family Houyiibacteriaceae; genus JAADHO01. Next base: position 5,579 of record JAACVI010000278.1, on the reverse strand, counting down.
TCGCGCGGCCTCGAGGTAGCGCTCCGCGCCCGTCACTTCATGCAGAGCCAACAGGCCCACCAGTGGCCACGCCTGGTCCGCGAGGTGCGCCATCTCCGTGGTGTCGTCACGCTCGCTCGCGCGGTGGGCGAGCAGCCCGTCGGCACGCAGGAGTGTGCTCAGCAAGTGGTCGGCGGCGCGTGTCGCCTGATCCAGCGCGGACGCGTCTCCACCGGCCTCGGCGTAGCGCGCGAGCGCCTCGATCAGCTGGCCGTTCTCGGCCGCGAGCACGCTCTCGTCGATGTGAGGCACACCCAAGGCGAGCCTCTCGGCTTCAGTCTTGGCGTAGTACTCCTCGCCGGAGATGCGCGGACCACCGGCCAGCATGAGGTCCGCGTCCTGACTCGCGCCGAAGCCTCCGTCGGGACGCTCGAGGAAGCGCGTCAGGTAGCGACGGATGTCCTCGGCGTGCTGGAGCCACCTGTCATCGCCCGTGACCCGCGCCGCCTCGGAGAAAGCACGCAGTGCGCCCGCCTGCACGCGCGCGATCTTCTCGAAATGTGGACGCGTCCACACGTCGCCCACGGAGTACTGGTACATGCCGCCGAACACCGGATCGATGAGCTGGGCGTATCGATCGAGGCTGCGGGTGGCGCGCTCGTTCCAGACAGACTCGCCGCGCACCTGCGCTCGAAAGAACGCCTCCTCCACGGGCTCGGCGAAGGGGTAGCGCTGGCCCGTGCCCCAACCGTCGAGTCGTTCGTCGTAGAGGCCGTCGAGCTGTGCAACCAGAGCCAGACGCGTCGCCTCGAGTTCGGCCGGCGGCCCCGACGGCGTGGCTGCCTCCAGTGCTTGGCCCGTGCGCGCGGCCTGCTCCACGCGCGCGAGGTCGGGCAGGAAGCCCGCGACGGGTCGGTATCCCCGCAGGGCCAACAACTCGTCACCTTCCGGGCTCAAGAACACGGTGGCCGGCCAGGCGTAGCGACGATAACGCTCGGCCAGGTCGGGTCGCTCGCTCTGCTCCACGCGGATGGCGATGAAGTGCTCGTTGACCTCACGACGCACGCGCACGTCGCCAAAGGTCTCCTCGTTCATCACGTGGCAGAAGTGACACCACTCCGCCTGCACGCTGAGTAGGATCGGTTTGTGCTCGCGCGCTGCCCGCGCGAACGTCTCCGCACTCCACGTCTGCCACGCGATGCGGAGCGGCGCGGGTTCCGAAGACGTCGACGTGTGGGAGGGCGCGGCGCCGCAGCCCAGCGCGACGACGCTGAGCAGCAGCAAGAGCATGGAGGGGAGACGCTTCATGAGCTGCGCACGGTACACGATCCCGAACGCTGCGCCCCCAGGGGGAGCTTGGTAACGGCTCACAGGAGCGAGCCGCGCGCGACAGGCCGGCGACCATGCACGCGTCCGTGTCACCGCTAGGAACACGCACGGGCCAACGGTAAAATCGTCGAAACGAGACGGGAGAGGGTCGACATGGTGGATGAGGGACGCGAGCGAATCTCGGTCGAAGAGGAGTGGGCGCGGGCTGCCAAGCGGGGCAGTCGCGTGGCCTGGCGCGACACGCTGCGACGTTGGGCGGCGACGATGGGCTCCGGAGGTGTCGCAGTGTGCACGCTCTTCGCGACCTTCATGTTCTGGCCTTTCCCACCCTGCCGTTCTTGATCCTCTTCGGCGCGCCCGTGCTGGCGGGTGCGGTCACGTACGTCGTGCTCACCCACCTGCTCGGCGACGACTGGTCCTCGAGGTCGCCCTCGCCTGGACGCGTGAGGGCTCATGCGTGGGGACTGCTACGCTGCCGCCATGGACAGCGACGTGCTCGATTGCCAGGAGTGCGGCGCGTGCTGCCACAGCGACCTCGCTTCTTCCGTGCGCGTCACGGGCGACGACTACGCACGGCTCGGGGACCTGGCCGAGTCGCTCACCGTGTTCATCGGCAACCGCTGCTACATGCGCCTGCTCGGCACGCACTGCGTCGCCAACACACGAGACGTCGACGGACGCTTCGGCTGCTCGAGCTACGACCGACGCCCCGACGTGTGCCGCGACCTCGAGCGTGGATCGTCCGCTTGCCGCGCCGAGCGCTTCAACAAGCTCGCGCGTACGCTGGTGACGACGCCTATACGTTGAAGCGGAAGTGCATGATGTCGCCGTCGCGCACGATGTACTGCTTGCCCTCGACGCCCAGCTTGCCCGCGGCCTTGGCGGCAGCCTCGGAGCCACAGGCGATGTAGTCCTCGTAGGCGATCACCTCGGCGCGGATGAAGCCGCGCTCGAAGTCGGTGTGGATCGTGCCCGCCGCTTGGGGCGCGGTGGAGCCCTTGGGGATGTCCCATGCGTGCACCTCCTTCTCCCCCGCGGTGAAGAAGGTGATCAGATCGAGCATCTCGTAGCCCGTGCGGATCACGCTGTGAAGTCCGGGTTCCGTCAGGCCCACGGACTCCAGGAACTCGCCGCGGTCGGCCTTGTCGAGCTGCATGATCTCGGCCTCGATGGCGGCGCTGATCACGACCATGGGCACGCCCCGCGCATCGGCCAGCTCGCGCACCTGCGACACCAGCAGGTCCGCTTCGAGGGCGCCGAGCTGGTCGTCCTTCACGTTGGCCACGAAGAACATGGGTTTGCTCGTGATCAGGAACATGTCGCGCAGGATCTTCTTCTCGTCGGGACCCTCGGCCTGAACCTCGGAGGCCATGCGACCGGCGTCCAGCACCGCGACCAGGCGCTCACACAGCGCCACGGCCGTGATCTCGAAGGCGTCGTTTCCACGCGCCATCTTGCGCGCACGATCGAGGCGCTTCTGCGCGGTCTCGAGATCCTTGAGCACGAGCTCGGTCTCGATGGTCTCGATGTCGGCCTTGGGATCCACGCGGTTGTCGACGTGGACGACGTTGGTGTCCTCGAAGCAGCGCACCACGTGGGCAATGGCGTTGGTCTCGCGGATGTTCATCAAGAACGCGTTGCCGCGCCCCTCGCCCTTGCTCGCGCCGCGTACCAGACCCGCGATGTCCACGAAGTCCACGGTCGCCGGCACCACTTTGCGGGGACCGATGAGCGCGATCAGCGCGTCGCTGCGCGCGTCGGGCACCTCGACCACGCCCACGTTGGGATCGATGGTGCAGAAGGCGTAGTTCGCGGCCTCGGCCTGCTTGGACGAGAGCGCGTTGAAGAGGGTGGACTTGCCCACGTTGGGCAGACCGACGATTCCGACAGAGAGAGCCACGATTGCTCCTGGGGAGCGCTGGACGCTCCATGGGGACGAGAGAGAGCGCCGCGTATAGGGGAAAACGGTGGGCGCGCAAGCCGCGCGCCTCCCTAGCGCGGAGCGACCACGGCGCGAAAGTCGGGCCACGCACCTGGGCATCTGACCGATTCTGGTGCGCCGCCGCGTAGTCGGCGCTGGTGAGATCTCAGCAGCCCTGAGCCGCGGCCCAGGAGAGTCGCAACGTGGTGTGACGCCAGAGGAACTCCAGCGCAGGCGCTCCGCGAGCGTTCCAGCGCCGTCGACCCGATCGGCGTAGGGGAGCAGGAATGGCCCTCCAGTGTCTCCGAGGACTGTTGCGAAGCCGTCGTGGTCCGTGCGGCGGCGCGTTACAACCTGGCTTGTGCCCTGGCGCGCGGCGGTCTGGCCGACAGAGCCTTGGCTCAGCTCCAGCTCCTGCGCGCGTCCGACTGCGCGGTTTGTCGCCGTCGGCTGCTCCAGACGGCGCAGGACGACGACTTGGCCTCCCTGCGCGATCGAGAAGATTTTCGCGCGCTCGTCACTCCTCTCGAGTGGGCGGGGCGGTAAGCTAGGCCGATGTTCGACCATGACTCGCTGCTCACCGGCGACATGGTAGACCGAGGACGCATGGACTCCTTCGAGGCGAAGGCGCGTGAGCGACTGTCGAAGCAAGCGGCCAAGCTCGCCAGGAAGCTGGCCAAGGAGCTCGAAGGCTACGCCGAAGGAGAGAGCGTACAGCTCGAGGAGCTGACCCTGCACGTGGGCTGGGATCTGTGTGACGACTCGCCCCACGCCATTCACTCGGGCCTGCCCGAGGAGCTGCGCTGGCTCGAGGTCACGTGTCGTCGCCAAAAACCGGGGACGTTGCGCCTGCGCCGCCCGACGGGGCACCCCGCGCCGGACGCGGCCACGATCGCGTTTCGCAGGAGCTGCCCGCCGCCTACGCCGTCGAGGCCGACCCCGCGGCGCCTTTCGCCAAGGCCCTGACGCCCGAGGCGGGGCGCGCCCTCACGGAGTTCATCGTCGACGAAGTGGAGCTGGGCCACGGGCGCGTGCGGGTGAAGGCGAGCGCGTGGCCCGGCGTGCTCCACTTCAGCCACAAGCATCGACAGCGCACTCTGGACGACATCCACGCCCTGCTCGACCTGGCCCGCGCGCTGGCCGCCGCCTCAGGCGCCCCTCGGCCTGTGCGAGCGGGCCGTCCCATGTGCGGATTCGCACGAGACGCGACGCAAAGGGCTCGCGGCTCCCCTATGTTCGGGCGCGATGCAAATCTCCTTCGAAGCCCACCCCGACCGCTACCGCCACTTCAAGCTCGCCGTCGACGGACGCGTGGCCACCCTGACCATGGACGTGGACCCCCACGGCGGTCTCCGGGACAGCTACGAGCTGAAGCTGAACAGCTACGACCTCGGCGTCGACATCGAGCTCTTCGACGCCCTGACCCGGCTGCGCTTCGAGCACCCCGAGGTCGGCGCGTTGGTGATCGACAGCGCCCTCGACCGCTGCTTCTGCGCGGGCGCGAACATCCCCATGCTCGCGTCGAGCAAGCACGCCTTCAAGGTCGCGTTCTGCAAGTTCACCAACGAGACGCGCCTCTACCTCGAGGACGCTTCGCAGCACTCGGGGCTGAAGAGCCTGGCGGCCTTGAACGGCACCTGCGCCGGCGGCGGGTACGAGCTGGCGCTGGCCTGCGACGAGATCATGCTGATCGACGACGGCTCAAGCGCCGTCAGCCTGCCCGAGGTGCCGCTCCTGGCCGTGCTCCCGGGCACGGGCGGGCTCACGCGCCTGGTCGACAAGCGCAAGGTGCGCCGCGACCGCGCCGACGTCTTCTGCACCACGAGCGAAGGCCTGAAGGGCAAGCGCGCGCTGGAGTGGGGGCTCGTGGATTCGCTGGCGCCGCGCAGCCGCTGGGCCGAAGCGGTGAAGGAGCGCGCCGACGCGCTGGCGGCCCAGAGCGCGAACGAAGGCCCGGGCATCACGCTCTACGCCATCGCGCCCGAGCGCGAGGACAACGTGCTGCGCTACCGCCACGTCACGCTCGCGATCGACGCCGAAGGTCGCAAGGCCCTGCTCGACATCACGGCGCCCGAAGGTGACGTGCCCAGCACGCCCACGGCTATCCAGAACGCGGGCGCGGATCAGTGGTCCCTGCGCGCCTTCCGCGAGCTCGATCACGCGCTGCTGGAGCTGCGCCACAACTACCCCGAGATTGGCCTCGTGGTGCTGAACACGCGCGGCGACGCGGCCAAGGTCGTGGAGACGGACAAGGCTCTGGCCGCCAACGCGGACCACTGGCTGGCGCGAGAGATCCTGCTGCTCCAGGGCCGGGTGCTGCGTCGCATGGACCTGACCTCGCGTAGCTTCT
>JAACVI010000277.1 GCA_009992505.1 Myxococcales bacterium | reverse complement strand
CTCGTCGTCCACGACGCCCGCGAGGCTCGGGCGCTGCTCCGCCATCAGCGCGGCGCGCGTCTCGCCCGCGCCCGGACGTTGGAAGGCCTCCTCCCCCGTCAGCGCACGATAGAGCGACGTGGCGAGGGAGAAGACGTCGCTGCGTCCGTCCACCGCGTCTCCGCGCGCCTGCTCCGGCGACATGTAGCCTGGCGAGCCGAAGACCTCGCCACCCTCGGCGTCCTCGACCGGCGCCGCGATGCCGAAGTCGAGCAGCCGGGCGTGGCCCCCGGAGTCGAGCATGATGTTGCGCGGCGTGACGTCGCGATGCACCAGCCCGCCGCGACCGTGCGCGTAGGCGAGGGCGTCCGCCAGCTGCGCGCCCACGTGGGCGGCCAACGCCGGCGAGAGCGGCCCCGAGCGCAGCACCTCGGCCAGCGTCGCGCCCTCGACGTACTCCATCGACAGGAAGTAGACGCCGTCGACCAGGCCCAGATCGTAGACCGGGACGATGTGCGGATGACTCAGGCTGACCACGGTCGTGGCCTCGCGCACGAAGAGCTCCACGAAGCGCGGGTCGCTCGCCAGCTCCGGGAGGATCTGCTTCACCACCAGCTTCTTCTCGAAGCCGGCGAGTCCGCGCAGCCCTGCGCGGAAGACGCGCGCCATCCCTCCGCGCGCGATCTCCTCGTACAGGAGGTAGTTGCCGAAGGGCGTGGGCGCCCTCCTCGATTGCTTCGGACCTTGCAAGATGCGAGATCATAGCCGATGCGGCTCTCCCTCGCGCTGACGCTCCTGCTCTGCCTCGGCGCATGCAGTCCGCGTGAGGACGTGACGCGTGAGGGGCTCGTCTTCCGGCTCTCGGACGCCAGCGACTGCCAACCCGGCGCCGACGTCGATCGCATCCGCCTCACGGCCCTGGGAGACTTCCCCGCACGCGACTCGCTCGTGGTGGATCTGCGCCGGGACGAGCTGTGGAACGCCATCGACGCCTTCCCGCCCCAGACGCGTCTCTTGACGGCCCATGGGCTCGGAGGAGCCGAGGCCTGGGGCGCGGGCTCCGTGCGAGTGTTCGAGGGCGACGCCGAGCTATTGCTCTTGCCCTTCGGCCGCTCTTGCCCCGTCGCCGATCCCTTCTTGGCCATGCCCGAGGCGTCGGCCTTCGCCACGCTCGCCGACGGAAGCGTGCTGCTCGTGGGCGGTCGCGCGCTCGAGGCCGGCGCGGGCGTGGGCATGCGTCGTCTCCTGCGCCTCGCTCCCGGCGCTCAGCTGGTCGAGCACGTCGACGAGAGCATGACGGAGCCGCGTCAGGGCGCGAGCGCGAATGCCGCTGGGTCCTTGGCGGTGATCGCGGGCGGCTCCCTCGGTGACTCCGGGCCCGCCTACGACACCTTCGAGGTCTACGACGACGCACTGCAGGCGCTGGTTCGCCGCGGCGCGTTGATCCAGCGACGCAGGGATCAGGGCGCCCTCACGCTCTCGGATGGCAGCGTGCTCTTGCTCGGCGGTGTGGGCGTGGCCGACGCCGACGCGAGCGCACTGGGCACGGCCGAGCGCATCGATCCCGTCACGGCCGAGAGTCACGCCGTGGGCGATCTGCCCGCGCCTCGGGTCGCGCCGCAGGTCGCGCTCCTGGACGACGGCACCGTGCTGATCGCCGCGGGGCACGACGCCTCGAGCCTGAGCACGACGGAGGTCTGGGCCTTCGACTCGGACACCGAGACCTTCTTCGCCGCATCCACACCCTCGGGCGACGCGCTCGAGCTCGCGCCCTGCGTGAACCGCATCGTGCCCCTCGTCGGCGGTCGGGCCGTGGCCTTCGGCGAGGGCTGCACGTCCACGCTCACTCTGCTGCGCCGCGTGCCACCGTATCTGCCGGAGACCGTCCTGGTCGAAGCCGAGCCCCTCACGACCTTGACGGGCGTGCCCGAACTTGAGGCGCCCGTGGGCACGGCCTTGCCGGACGGGCGGCTCTTGCTCGAAGGGCGCGACGGCGACGTGCCGAGGGCGTTCACCATCGACCTGGCGCGCGCGCAGGTTCGCGAGGTCGAGGCCTCGCGTGTGCCCGAGGCCTTGCTCCCCTTGCCCGACGGCGCCGTGCTCGAGCTCGGCGCCACCACCTCGTCGCTGCGTCGCGATCTGCTCGCCACGCCCTACGACAACCCTCCGGCGACCTTGCTCGGCGGCTTGATGGAAGGGCTCGCCTTCGACCGCGCGGGCAGCTTCCACGCTGAAGGCGCCCGCTTCGTCGCCGAGCGCGACGACGCCCGTGTCGATCTACCCGGCCTGAGCTTCGCGGACGTGAGCGTGCGTCTCGAGGTCCCTTCGGGCAGCGTCGATCTCTTGTTGCTGCAGGACGGTCGCGCGCCACGCCTCCTGCGCGTGCTCGAGCACAGCTTCGGGCCCGCCCTGTGCGAAGTCGAGCGCGTGGACGCGGCGCCCGTGGAGCTCGTGCGTCGCGGCGACACGCTCGAGCTGTCGGCCGGCGGCGTGTCGAAGACCTGCGTCTTGCCCGGCCTGGCCGAGCGCGTCGGCCTCGCCATCGTCGCCACGCGAGGCGCTTCGCTGGGCGGCCTCGAGGTCACGCGCCTCGTCCCACACCCCTGAAGCTCGCGGGCGACTCAGTTCGGCGCGGCTTCGGTCGAGTCGGGCGCCGCGTCCGTCGGGAGCGCGGGCGGGGTCGGGGGGCCTTCGCCGCCCGCGTAGCCCAACGCGCGAAGACGGGCGACCTCCTCGGGGTTGTTGGTGTCGACCGTCCGGCGCTGCACCGCGCCCTGGCCCGCACGCTCGTGCCAGGCACCCAGGCGGCCGTCCGCGATGGCGGAGATCTCGGGGCGTTCGTCCCAGAGGTTAACCGCCTCGCCGGGATCCTGATCCACGCGGAAGAGCGAGTGCGTCGGCAGGCCTCGAGGGTTGCCCGCGTTCACCTCGATCACCTTGAGCTGGCTGAGACCACGGCGCGTGCGAAGGGCCGTCATCACGTTGCCCTCCTGACTCTCCTCCGCGTAGACCTCGTCCGAGCCCGTGAAGAGGTCGCCGCCCTGCACGCCGTCGACGGCGGGCAGACCCGCGCGCGTGAGCAGCGTCGGCATCAGGTCGACCGACTGCACCCAATGGCTCACGGCCGTCCCGCCGGCCTCGTTGAAGGGCAGCTTCACGAAGAGCGGCACGTGCACCATCTCGTCGTACAGCGTCGTGCCATGCCAGAAGCCGCCATGCTCCATGAACTCTTCGCCATGATCGGCGGTGATGACGATGGTCATGTTGTCGTACAGGCCGCGGCGCTTCAGGTCCTCGATCAGGTGCCCGAAGTTCTCGTCCCAGTAGCTGACCTCCCCATCGTAGAGCTGACGCAGCTCGGGGGCCGAGTCGGGATCGGGGTGTTGATGCGTGGCGCGTGAGAATCCGGCGCCCTCGTAGGGATGCGCGAAGTAGGGATCGTGCGGATCCATGTAGGCCGCGAAGAGGAAGAAGGGCCGGTCGTTGTCCGCGGCGTCCTGTCCCGTGTGGCCGTCGAGCCAGCTCATGACCTCGTGGTTCATACTCTCCGCGTCGCGATAGGCGGCGCCTGGGTGCGCCTCGCTGAAGCGCTCGACCGCGAGCTTGAGCACCTGCACGAAGAGCAGCTTGGCGGCCGCGTCGTTGGCGCCGAGCACGAACTCGGGCTCGAGGTAGTCGTACTGATCGAAGCCCTGCTGGAAGTTGAAGTAGGGCGCGATGTTGTAGTTCGTGACGAAGCCCGTGGTGCGGTAGCCACCCGCGGCGAAAGCCTCAGGCATGGTCTCGAGCTCGTCGGGCAGCGCGTCCGCCTTGCTCATCACGCGATGGCTCGCGGGGAAGCGGCTGGTCAGGATCGAGGCGAAGCTCGGGCGTGTCCAGGAGGCGTTGGAGAAGGCGTGCTCGAAGCGGATCGAGTCGTGGGCGAAGGCGTCGAGGCTCGGCGTGTGACCGTCCTGGTAGCCGTAGCTCGGCAGGTGATCGGCGCGCAGCGTGTCGACCACGATGAAGAGCACGTTGCCAGCGCGCGCGGGTGGCGCGGGACGCGCGGAGAGATCGACCGCCGCGACCTCCGGCGGCATGGCCTTGGCGGCGCCGAAGAGGCCGGCGACGACCACGAGGGCCAGGACCGGAACGCCCCAGGCGCGCAGCAGGAAGCTACCCACGCGGCGTGAAGCGACGAAGCGGGCCACGGTCGAGAGCAAGAGGTAGAGCACCGCCGCCGCCGCCACGCAGCCCAGCAGCACGAGCAGGCCCTCCTTGCTCTTCCACACCAGCTCCTCGTGGAAGATGTCACGGCGCACCATGAAGGCGCCCAGGGCGAGCGCGACGACCGCGGTCATCGAGGCGAAGAGCCGCCCGAAGGCCTTGGGCTCGGGCAAAGCCTGACGATGGATGAGTCGACCGACGAACGCGAGGCCGAGTCCTCCGACGGCGCCGCCGAGGCCGAGCAACAGGCCGTAGGCGATGGCGCCATACCAGAGCACACCGAGGTCGGGCGCGCTCGAGCCCGAGAAGATCACGACCAGGCCCTCGCTCACGCCCACGACCAGGCCCGCGAGCAGGCCCGCGCTCAGACCGAGGACGAGGCCACGACCGCTTCGCGGCAGCTCCACCTCGACGTGCTCGAGCTCCTTCGCGAGCTCACCCTCGAGCTCCGGGTTCTCGACCTCGATCTCGGGGTGATAGCCCGCGCGACGCGAGAGCAGGATGAGCCCGCCGAAGCTGGAGATGGCCATCTCCACGGTGAACCCGACGATGGGCACGAGCACGGCCAGCGCCGCGGGCACGCCCACGATCGTGTACAGGCCGACGGCCGCGGCTTCGCGCAGACCGACGCCGTTGATCGAGATGGGCATCAGCGTCGCGAAGATCTGCACGCTGGAGACGAAGAAGACCTCGCCGATGCCGAGCTCGAGGCCCAGCGAGCGCGCCGCGGCGACGTAGATCAAGTTGTTGAATGCGTGCACGGCCGCGCTCAGCAGCACGGTGCGCGCGATCAGACGACCCTGGCCCTGATAGGCGCACACGGCCTCGACCAGGGACTGCACCTTGGTCGGCACGGCGCCGAGCAGCGCACGCGACACGTGACGGATGAGCTGCGGTCGGGCCAACAGACCGCCCGCGAGGGCGATGATGCAGAGGAAGAAGGCGTTGAGGCCGACGACGCCCGCGACCCCCAGGTAGCGCAGACCGAAGATGGAGCCGACCATGATCACGGAGGCGAAGCCGAGCTTGCCGCACAGCATCTCGACGCCGATGCTGGCCGTGGAGCGCGCCGTTTTACCGGTGTGGTAGGCGATCTCCAACAGGCGGTAGCCGTTCAGGCCGGTGAAGCCTCCGGGCGAGAGGGCGCCGAAGAAGCGGCCGATCATGAAGGAGCCCGCGAGGTGGCGCATGGGCGCGCGGATGCCCTGCCCCTTGAGCAGTCCATCCCAGCGGAACACGGCGGCGACGATGGCCGAGAGCTGCGCCAGACCGGCCAGGGCGACCCAACCCCAGGAGAGGTTCTCGACCCGTGCCCACAGCTCGTCGGCGCTCTCGCGCTCGAGCACGGCCCGGAAGATCAAGATGAGGATGGTCGCCGTGACGGCGAGCTTGGCGGCCAGCATCAGCCAGCGTTTGGTGTTCTTCATTTCGCCCCGTGTGCGGGTCCACGGTCGTGGACGGCAGGTAGACCGATTTCGCCCCGAAATACCTTCCCCTGCGGTAGCCCGGAGGACCTTGGGGGTCAAGTTACGGACCAGCTCGCCGCTCTGGGGCATACTGGCGCCATGACTGCTCTTCGCGCCGCGTTGTGCGCTCCCTTCGTTCTGGCCCTGGCGTGCGGTGGCGGTGCCGCCGCGACCCGGCCGACCCGCGCGGGTGCCTCCGCCGAAGCGCTGGTGGGTGGCGGCCCCGATGGTCGCAGCTTCCAGGTTGCCGCTCGGGCGTTTCACCTGACCGCGGACGGGGACGCGGAGTTTCCAGACGGTCGCGACACGGCGCTCTCCGACGTGGGTCAGGGACCCTGGGACATCCTTCGCGCCCAGGCTGCGGACGTGACGGGCGATGGCGTGGCGGATGCCGTCTTCTTGCTCCGCCGCGCGCCGGATTCCGCCGAAGCCGTGTTCGTGGTCGACGCGGCCAATGGACGCGTGCAGGGCGTGATCACGGCGCGCGAGCGACGCGTCGCGAACCCGGGTCATCCCGAACGATTCGATGAGATCAGCACCACTCGTTGCGGGAGCGAGCTCCCGGCCTTGCCCTGGACCCAGCCCTTCCGCCTCGCCTGCTGCAGCTGCTCCCGAGTCTGCCACTGGGACGCGTACGAGCCCGACCCCACGCGCGACTGTCAGTCGACCGCCGATCGGCAGGCCTATTCGTTCGCCCCACCCGGCGCGCGCACGCCGCTCGCGTCGTCCGAGGACGCGGAAGCGTCGCCGACCTGCTCCTGCGAATAGACCCCGTCAGGTCACCCTGGGACGTCTGGGTAAACCCCGGGAAGTCGGGAGAAATCCGGGTCACACTCGGGAGAAATCCGGATCGACGAAGGGCAGGCCCGGCTTGGCGAAGAAATAACCCTGGAAGATGTTGCAGCCGAGCTCCAACAGGACGTGGAGTTCTTCCTTGGTCTCCACGCCCTCGGCCACGACCTCCATGCCCATGTCGCTGCAGAGCTGGTTCATGGAATGGATGACCTTCTGCTTGGTGTCGCTGAGATGGACGTCGCGCACGAGCGCCATGTCCAGCTTCACCACGTTGGGTTCGAGTTGGGCGAAGCTGTTCAGTCCCGCGTAGCCCGCGCCGAGGTCGTCCACCGCGATGCGGAAGCCCATCTCCCGCAAGCGGCTGATCTTCGACCGCGGGTCGCTGATCGACTCGAGGGAGGCGCGCTCCGTCATCTCGAGGGTCACGCGCTCGGCCATGCGCGCCAATTCCGAGTCGGAGTCGTAGAGGGCCTCGTCGTCCAGGTCCAGGACGTGAAGGTTGTAGAAGAGCCTGCCGCGTTCGGGCGCCTCCATCATGGGTCGCGGCGCGATGGCGCGGATGGCGCGGCTCAGGTCGCGCATGCGTCCGAGGCGCTCCGCGGCGTCGATCAGCGCGCCCGGGTGCGGGATGGCGGGCTCGCTGGTGCGCACCAAGGTCTCGTAGCCGAGAATCTCGCGCTCACGAAAGCGGATGATGGGCTGGTAGACCATGAACAGCTTCTCGAGGGCCGATTCGAACTTCACCTCGAGGCCAGCGCGGTCGCCGATCTGCTTGTCGACATCGCCGAGAGCCGCCATCGCGCTGCGCTTGATGAGCGCCATGCGGTAGAGGTTGACGGCCTGATCGACCACGTGGCGCAGCTCTGCCGTCTTCACGGGCTTGACCAGATAGCGGATGGCTCCCTGCTCGATCGCGACCATCGCGGTCTCCACCGAAGGTGCGCCGGTGACCAGCACCACGGGGGTGTCGAGGTCGTGTTTGCGGATCTCCTTGAGTAGCTCGAGGCCTCCCATGCTCGGCATGGAGATATCGCTGACGACGGCGTGGTACTGGCCTGTCCGGAAGCACCTCACGGCTTCCTGGCCGTCGCTCGCCGTGTCCACGTGGAATCCAGCAGACCGCAGGATCCTCGCGAAGCTCCTCAGGACCGTCTCTTCATCGTCCACCAGCAGGACCCGCCCTCGCGGCGCCGAGGTCTCGCGGTCTGGTTCGTGCGCTGCAGCCATAGTTGTCACCTGGGGATTCACTACGGTCCCTGGAGCAGATCCTTGAGGAAGAATCCGTCTCAGGTGAGCGGGGACGACAGCGAACCAGGTGACGTCGCGTGCGCCAACGAGGCTGTGGACGCGCTCGCTTTCGCGGTCTCGAGCGGCGGAAGCAGCGAGAAGAGCCCGCCCACCAGCGCGGGCGGTTGGGTCAGGAGCCAACCCAGGGTCGCCACCAGGGCCGCTTCTGGACCCGCCACGCCCAGTCCGCCCAGGAGCATCACGGCCACGCCTTCGCGCACGCCGACTCCACCCACGCTGATCGGGACCAAGGCCGAGAGCACCAGCGCCACACCCACGGAGAGCAGCTCCACCGCGGGCAAATGGATGCCCAGCGCGCGCGATGTGGCCAGGAAGACCGCCGCGGTGGTCAGGTGGCCCACGAGACCAAGCCCGAAGGCACAGGCCAGCGAGGGAGGCCGGGGAGGCTGCTCCTCGAGGGCGGAGGTCAGGCGCTCCACGCGGCGGGCGATCGTGGCCGGCAGCCATGCCGAGGCGCGCGCGACCACACGCGGGCGAAGCGCCAGCCCCAGCCCCAGTGCGCAGCAGACCGCGAGTCCCAGGGTGGCCGGCAGGCCCTGACCCGTCCGAAGCACGCCCGCGCCCAGCAAAGAGAGCCCGCCGACAAGGGAGGCCAGGCCGAGCAGACCCAGCAACTTCTCGATCAAGATGACGCCCGCTGCGACGGATCGCTTGCCCGTGCGCCGACCCACCGCAATCGCTCGATAGATGTCGAGACCCGCCGTCGAAGGCGTGAAGGCGCCAACGAAGCGGCCTTCGAGGCTGATGCGGGTGAGCCAGCCCACCGGGAGGTTCAGGCCCGCCGACCGCAGCAGGAGTCGGAAGCGCATCACGCCTAGGACGACCCCGAGGCTGGAGAAGAGCCCGGCCGCCATCAGCCAGCGCACATCGGCCGCGTGAAGCGTCGCGAGCAGGGCGCTCAGACCGTCACGTGCCGCGATGCGGTGGAGCACCCACGCCAGGAGCGCGAGCGTGACGAGGGAGCGTAGCGGGCGCTTCAGGCGGTTGAGCACCCTCTGGCGCTATCACGTGAGGCGAGGATCGCCGAAATTCTCAGCCGACGGGTGCGTCCATCATGCGCACTGCGTCGGCCACGTCGTCGGCGCTACCGACGAAGAGGGGCGTGCGCTGGTGCAGCGTCAAAGGCTCGATGTCCAGGACGCGCCCCTTGCCATCCGAGGCCGCGCCACCGGCGGTCTCACAGACGAACGAGAGCGGGGACGCCTCGTAGAGCAAGCGCAGCTTGCCGTGCGCGTGCTTGGAGTCCGGCGGATAGGCGAAGATGCCGCCTTTCAACAAGGTGCGGTGGAAATCCGCCACCATGGCGCCGATGTAGCGGTGGCTGTAGGGGCGACCGCTCGCCGCGTCGGGCTGCTTGATCCAGTCGGCCCAGCGGCGAACACCGGGCTCCCAGAGGTTGTAGTTGCCCTCGTTGATGGAATAGACCCGGCCGCGCTTGGGGATGCGGATGTTCTCGTGCGAGAGGAAGAACTCGCCGACCGCGGGGTCGTAGGTGAAGCCGTGGACGCCACCGGCCGCCGCGTACACGAACATGTTGGAGGAGCCGTAGATCACGTAGCCCGCCGCCACGATGTCGCGGCCCGGCTGGAGGCAATCCTCGAGAGTGCCTGGCCCGCTGGCGGTCTTGCGTCGGTGAATCGAGAAGATGGTCCCGATCGACGCGTTGACGTCGATGTTGCCCGAGCCGTCGAGTGGGTCGAACTGCAGGACGTACTTGCCGGGCGGGTAAGGCGCCCGCACCGGGATGGGCTCGGGGACCTCCTCGCTGCCCATCACGCAGACGTGCCCGCCCGCCTCGACGCAGGAGACGATGGTGTTGTTGGCGAAGATGTCGAGCTTCTGGACCTGCTCGCCCTGCACGTTGACTTCGCCCGTCAGACCCAGAAAGCGGGTCAGCCCCGCCTTGTGGACCTTGCTGCCGATGATCTTGGCGGCGAGCGAGATCTGCTGGAACAGGCCCGTGAAATCACCCGTGGCGCCCGGCATCGCGCGCTGGCGGTCGAGTACGTGGCGTTCGAGCGTGGTGCCAGGGAGGGTGGGGCCCGGCGGACCCCAGGACGGCAGCGACGAGGTCATGGCGAGGGCATACCAAGCCGAGCCCGGGCCATCAATCGCCGCGTTGCGCGCGGCTCTTCGCGGCGCTCTTTGTCGGGGCGGGCTCCGCGAAGGGATCGTCGTCGTCGGCCGACACCCGCACCCGCGCGCCCTTGCTCTTTTTGCTCGACGCGTCGCCCGTGTTGTCCAGGCTCACGAGGGTGCCGAAGAGCCCGGCGGTCACGGGCAGCACGACCAGCAGCACATGCGCCAGAGGCGTGCCCGCGGGCACGGCGAGGAGGTCCGATGGCCACGTCCACGGCACGTAGGAGGAGCCGAGCCAGAAGACCAACGCCCCGAAGCCGAGGCCGGCGACGGCCTTGAGGATGGCTTCGATCCAGGCCTCCTGCTGCCACGGTGGCTTGCCCAAGAGCGTGCCCGCGGTCGCTCCCGCGCCCATGGCCAGGAGATAGCCGAGCAGACCGCTCGCCGAGCTCAGACCCAGCCCGAAGTGAAGGCCAGAGGCGAGGGCCGCGCCGATCGCGAGGCCGAGGAGGAGTCCGATGAGGAGGCGCTTGAGCACGAAGGCTGTCTACCACTCCGCGCCCTGCCGGTCAGCCCTGCCGGTCAGCCCTGCCGGTCAGCCCTGCCGGTCAGCCCTGCCGGTCAGCCCTGCCGGTCAGCCCTGCCGGTCAGCCCCGTCGGTCAGCCCTGCCGGTCAGCCCCGTCGCACGAAGTCGTAGGGCTCAGAACCCTGGCGTGGCGCCGGTGGACGAGAAGCCGTCCGCGTATTCGTACAGAACCTGCGTCTGCACGATGCCCGCGTCGACGCCGGTGACCTCGATGATCCCCAGCACGCGACGGGCGCTGTCTTCACGGCCCATGCGAACGACCACGTCGACTGCGGTCGCGATCAGCGCGTCGAGACCCGCCGTGCTCGAACCCTGGCCGAGGCTGGCCAGCACCTTCAACGGCGTGAAGGGATCTTCGCCACCCGCCGCGTGGAAGCCGCTCATGGCTCCTTCGCCGCGGGACGCCATCACCTGCAACGCCGCGAGCGTGTCGGTCGCGCATACGTCGTCGATGACCAGGCGTTCACAGCGCAGTCCGCTGGCTTGGCGGGCGAGCTCGCCCACCGTCTGCGTACCGGACGCGTGCAGCGCGACCACTTGCTCGCGGTCGAGGCGGATGTCGGGGTGGCCTTCGACCAGGACCATGCGCTCGCTGGCGTCGATGGCCGAGGCCAACGCACCGAGCATCGTGCTCACGCCGCTCGATGCAGGCCCGACCACGGCGATGTTCTGCTGGCTCGAGACGGCGCGCTTCAGCAACTCTGCCATCTCGGCGTCGAGCGTTCCGCGAGCGATCAGATCGTCGAGTCCGGCGCTGTGTCGACCACGTCGGATCTCCACCATGGGTCCACCGACGGCCACCGGGGCGAAGATGACCGTGGCGTGCGCGCCGCCCGGAAGCGTGGCGTGACGGATCGCGCCCTCGCCCGAGTCTCCGCCGAGCAGTCGCAGGGCCACGATCTTCAACGCGGCGGCCGAGGAGAAGGCCGTGCCCGTGGGCTTGAGGCCGTCGCCCGTGTCGGCGAGCACGCGGCCCGGACCTTCCACGATGATCTCGACGATCTCGTCGTTGGCGACCAGGTCGTCCAGCGCGCCGAGTCCGACCGCTTCCTTGAGCGCCAGCGCCGCGAGATCGTCTCGAGACGCGCCGCCGAAGCCCTCGGACGAAGCCATTCCGGCCAGCGCGGCGTCGATCGCTGCGCCGGCGCGGGACCAGCGATCCGCGTCGTGCATGGCGGCTGCGCTGACGTCCGCGACCGGGAAGGCGACGCCAACGCGCGCCATCAGGGACCCGAAGGTCCCTCCGCTGAGTGTGGGCATCGGGGCGCTGGGAACGGGTCCGCTCGCAGAGCGAGCGCGCGACCTGGGCGGCGCCGTGGGCCGATTGGTCGGCATCGGCGCCGGAGTCGGCGTGACGTCATCGGGGGGTTCCTGCGCCAGACCGAAGCTGTCGCCGGGCGGTTCCGAGTGCGGCATGACCGCGGCCGGTGCGGCCGGAGGCGTGGCATGGACGGGCTGCGGCGCCGCGTGAGGCATGGGCTGGGGTGCCGCTTGGGCCGGCATCGGCTTCGGCGCCGCCTGCGGTTGGCTAGGCAACGGGGGTGGAGGCTGATGCGGAGCCGGGGGCGGCTGCGACGGCGGCGCGGCATGGGGGCGCAACGGAGGAGGCCCAGGACGTGCGGGAGGGGCGGCCGGCGGCGGCGCGGCAGCCTCCGCGGCGGCTTCCTCCTCCAGCGTCATGATGAAGTCGCCGATGTAGATCTTGTCGCCGGTCTTGACCACGAGAGGGGACGTGATCTTCCGGCCGTTGACGTAGGTACCGTTCGTGCTCTTCAGATCGACGACGATGAAGCGCCCGTCCTTGAGCACGATGCGGGAGTGGCGCTTGGAGACGTTGCCCTTGGGCAGAACGATGTCGTTGCCCTGGACGCGACCGATCGTCACCTCGTTCTTGTCGAAGTCCATGCGCCGCTGGGCGCCGCCCTTCTCCGTGATGACCACTGCGAACATCGATGTCCTCTGCCTCTTCGAGATGAGCCTTGGGGACGCCCATTGAACAGGGCCAGCCCCCTCGCGGTCAAGGGAATCCGCCCCACTTGCCCGACACCCGGCCACGGGCCGGTCACCCCAGGAGGAGTAACGGCCTGCTCTGGGGAGTCCTTGGGTCGCCCTGGGTCGAGCCCCTGGGTCGGGTGCGGTCACCCTTGGGTCGCGAGGTCACCTTGGGTCGAGGACGGCGGTTTGCCGCTTGGAGTCACCCCGCGAAAGGACTCGCGGTCGCTCGAGGCGAATGCACGACGACCAGAATCAGCTGGGTGCGTGGGAAGCACCTGCCAACGACTGTGCTCGCAAGGCGTCGAGGCTGCTGTGGCCAGCCCGCCGCAGCAGTCGGCGCACCGTTGTCTTCACCGTGTTCTCGCTGACGCCCAGCCGTTCCGCGAGTTCACCACGGGGCGCGCCCCCGAGGGTCAATCGCAGAACCCGTTCCTCCGCCCGGGGCAGGCCATAGCGATGACGAAAGGCACGCACGACCTCGTCGATATCCGTCTCGCTGACGAGACCCGTCGCGCGACGGGCGAAGTCTCCCAGGTTCCGCTTGTCCGCCGGCTTGGCGACGTACTCCGCCCGCAGAGTGTGGACTTCGTTGATGCATGCGGCGTCCAAATGGCCGGTCATCATCAGGATGTGCAAGCGTGGGTCCTGTTCGCGGGCCGCCCGAATCACCAGCAATCCGTCCCCGTCTGGGAGCTTCCAGTCGACGATGAGACCATCAAACGCGACGCCCGCCTCCAGGTAGCGCGTGGCTTCCCGAACGCCATTCGCCGTGGTCACATCTCCGTAGCGCCCGAAAAAACTGGCGAGCGCCCGTGCAACCGTGGGCTCGTCCTCTACCAACAAGAACCTATGCTCCCCAGACTCCACGTCTCGATGGTCGTTGCCACGCGTCGGCGCTGTCAAGTCCGGTCGTCGCGGTTCTGCCGCCTTCATGCCCGAGCAGATCGTGATTTGAGTGTCTCGGTGACGGAGCCCTTCGCTCCCGAGAAAACCATGATCATCTTCGGCGTAGTGTGTCGGACGCCCGGTCTTTCGCGGGTCATGGGACCGACCCAGTGGGACCGACCCAGGGTGACCTGACCCCGAATGACAGCGCCGACCCAGGGTGACCTGGCCCGATGAGGGACCCGACGCTCGCGCCCACGCTCACCTCTTCGTCGCTGGCCTGCCGTCCTCACCCTTGTCATTGACTTCCGTCGCCCGCCGCCGTCCCATGCCGTCGTGCGTCTTCCCGACCCGCGACAAGGCGTCTACCAGCGCCTGCTCAGTGCGCTTTTCTTCCTGACCCTCGTCGTCGTCGGAGGCGCCACGATCCTGCATCAAGTCGGTGCGGGGCGATGGAGCTGGTTCGACTGCTTCTACATGACGGTCATCACGCTCTCGACGGTCGGCTTCGGCGAGACCCTCGACGGCTTCGCCGATGTGCCGGGCGCTCGGCCCCTCCTGCTCGTGCTGATCGTTCTCGGCAGCGGCACCTTGCTCTACTTCATCTCGAATTTCACGGCGCTCCTCGTCGAGGGCGACCTCGGCGGGCTGCTCCTCAGGAGGCGTATGCACACGCGCATCGACAGGCTCGAGGGTCACATCCTCGTCTGCGGCATGGGCACCACGGGCCACCACATCGTGGAGGAGCTGCTCGCGGTCGAACGCACCTTCGTCGTGGTCGACTCCGA
>JAACVI010000497.1 GCA_009992505.1 Myxococcales bacterium | reverse complement strand
CCCGCTTCATGCAGGCCCTGCCCGCGCCCACGAGCGTGCAGCTCGACACCCCGGACCTCAGCTCCGGCACGGCCACCCTCATGCGCCTCTCTGGAGTCGACGTGGGCTGGACCGGGACCACGAACGGTGTCGTCGCCGTGAACCTCAACCAGACGGCTCCGGTACCGAGCACGGCGTCGACCAACCTGCGCTGCGACTTCGACGGCGCGACCGCCGGAGGCATGCTGCCGGCCATTGCTCTGCAATCCTTCGAGCCGGGCAGCGCCACCCTCAGCGTCTTCTCGCTCAGCCAAGGCACGGCCGGCGGCACCGATCCATGGGTCGTCACGCTCGTGGCCATGGCCTCCGGCGCGCTGCCCACGGGCCTCGCGGCCATCGCCCCCGTCACGCTCGAGTAACGCGCTGCTTGGCGAGGCTGAGCGGGGCTTTACATCTGGGTCGGCGACCCTAGACTCCGGCCCGCCGGTCGAGCCGTCGCCGCACTGGCCCGAGGAGAATGATGAGCGATTCTGACAGCCCCCGCATGGTCCATTGCGTCAAGCTCGACCAAGACCTCCCTGGCTTGGAGAAGGCCCCGTTCCCGACTCAATTCGGCCAGTTCATCTTCGAGAAGGTCTCGAAGCAGGCTTGGGATCTCTGGCTCGCGGAGAGCGTGCGCTACATCAACACCTACCGCGTCGACCTCTCGAGTCGCGAAGGCACCGACTTCCTGCTGGAGCAGCTGCGCATCTGGCTGGGCGTGGAGCAGGGCGAGCTCGCCGCCACGGCCTGGGTTCCGCCCAAGCCCTAGCAGCCCGCTGCTCGCGACTCGTCGTCAAGTTGCCTTCGCCTGGCGGAGTGCTTACTTCAGAAGTGCCTAGGAGGCTCAATGACTCAGAACGTTCGAGTGACCTTCCGCGACATGGATGCATCGCCCGCTGTGCGCGCGCTGATCGAGGAGCGTGCCTCCCATCTGCATCATTTCGACGAGAACATCGCCGACTTGCACGCGGTGGTGGATATGGAGGATCGCTTGCATCATGGCGTGCGCTTGCATGTGACGACCCGGGGCACGCGCCTGGAGGCGCAGGCTCGCCAGGAAGATCCCGGTGACGCCATCCTCAAGACGGTGGGCGAGGCGTTCCACATCCTCGAGCGTCAGCTGCGCAAGCAGGCCGAGAAGAAGCGCCCCAGGTAGTCCCGCGCGTCAGACCCTTCCGAGCGCCGCCGCGGCGCCATCGACGGAGATCCCATGAAGAATCGATTCGCGACCGTGAGTGTCCCTGTGCTCTCGTTCGCCCTGGCGGCATTCGCCGCCGCCTGTGATCAGCCCAGTTCTTCCGCGCCCTACGCCAGCGGCTCCCGAGGCGTCAGCGGCGCCGTCCCGCCGCCGATTCACGGCGCCGAGGCGCATCAGCTCGTGGCGGCCGGAGCGTTCTTGCTCGACGTGCGCACGCCCGGTGAGTTCCAGGACGGTCACGCCGAGGGCGCGACCAACATCCCCGTCTCGGAGCTCGAATCGCGGCTCGCCGAGGTGCCGCGG
>JAACVI010000496.1 GCA_009992505.1 Myxococcales bacterium | reverse complement strand
CTCGAGCAGCCGCGCCGACGCCACGTTGCCCTCTGCGGGGATGGTGTCGACGCTGGCCTCCGCGTCCGCCGCGCTCTGGCGTAGCTGGGCGAGCCGGGCGCGCTGATGCTGAAGGTCGGCCTCGGCCACGCCCCCGGAGCGCTCCCACTCGCGGATGCGGGTCTCCAGCGACGCCGCTTCGGCACGAATGCCCCCGGCGCGCGCGCGACGCGACCAGGCGCTCGCGTCGTGGAAGGCGCCGTCGCCCCGTCGGTACAGGTCCACCACCAACAGGCCCTGGCCCTGGCGGCCTCCGTTGACGACGAGGGCGCCGCCTTCCTCGGATGGCGCGAGCGCCTCGGCGCGATCCAGGCCGGCTTGAATCACCAGGTCGACGCCCTCGAGGCGCGCGATGCGTCGAGTCTCGCGTCGCGAGGTCGACACCAGCGCCACCACGAACTCGGCCCCGGCGCTCTTCAGCTCGCCGATGCGCAGCCGCGCCGTGTCGACCGGAGTCTCCTCCGAATCGCCCCGAGCGTCGGTCGCCGCCATCGTGAACACGCCCACGTGCAGGTCCCCGACCTCCAGCGACGCCGAGGCGGGCACGCTCGGTCCAGTCGCTGGGGGTGCGGCCGTCGGCTCGGTTCCCCTCGGCTCGGTCGGGTCGGTTCCCGCGGGCTTGGCCGCCATAAAGGGCAGGGCCGCTTGGCCGGACGCAGCGAGGTGATCGAGGCCGAGGGCGAGGTCGGCGGGGCCGAGCGCGACCGCGTCGCTGTGGATGGCGTGAAGGATGGACGCCAACGCCTGCTCGTTGAGACGCGTCTGCTCGGCGAAGGTGGGCTCCGTGTTGCGCTCCGGACCGACGAACGTGTTGCCCACCACGAACAACAAGGAGGGAGCTTCACTCCTCAACTCCTTCAGCCGAGCGGAGAGGCGATCGATGCCGCCCAGAGGGCGACTCGTGCATCCGCAGGGCTCGAGCGCCCCATCGAGGTCCGTGACCGCCAGGATGCGCAGCGTGGGCGTCGGCCGAGCCGGTGCCGGGGAGGGCCTGTGATTGCTGGCGCCGCCTCCACACGCTGCGAGGAGCAGCAGAGTCGCCGACCAGACTCGAGCACGCGGGAACATGCTGCCTTGTAGCAGGGCACTCGCCAGCCGACCACGGAACAGGCGGCTGGGGACGGTCTTGGCCCTGCGCCCGGCGTCCAAGACGCAGCAGCCGCGGCTCATAGGGTCTGGTTTCGATCCATAGCCGCCGCCCTGACCGCGGGGCCGGGGCGCGGCGGGCCGACGGGGGCTGGCCGACCGCGCGGGTGCGCCGGGCGGGGGTGAGCACTGCCGCGCCAGCGGCCCGTGAGGTCGGGAGTGGCGGTCGTGCAGGAAGAACGGAGGGCCGCTGGGCGCTCGGGAGCGCATGGCCGGCGCGGCCCGCCTCTGGCAGGCCCTTGGGGGTGGTCTGGCCTGCGGGTCGCCGAGTTCAGCGCACGGCGAAGCCTGCGTAGGCCGCGAACTCCCGGAACTCCAGGATCGCGTAGCAGCCC
>JAACVI010000495.1 GCA_009992505.1 Myxococcales bacterium | reverse complement strand
CCTCGAGCATCGCCGAGCGCGCCGACTCCACCCTGAGCGACGCCCAGGCCATCAGCACGCACATCCGCGAGGGCCACGGCACGGTGGGCGCGCTGTTGATGGACGAAGAGATCTACGACGACATCCAGGAGATGCTTCGCGACCTGAAGCACAACCCCTGGAAGCTGTTCTGGCGCGAGTAGTCGGCGCTCAGCCGGCCGTGGCGGCGTCCATCAGGCCCGAATCCGTGCTGCCCGAGTCGACGGGCCCGGAGTCTGCGGGTCCCGAGTCCGCGGGTCCCGAGTCTGCGGGGCCCGAGTCCACCGGTCCGGAGTCCGCCGCTCCGGAGTCGACGGGGCCCGAGTCCATGCCGGAGTCGACGGGGCCCGAGTCCATGCCGGAATCGACGGGGCCCGAGTCCATGCCGGAGTCCATCGCCCCGTCGGCCGGGGGTCCGTCCATGGAGCCGTCCGCCATGGCCATGGCATCCGCCGCGCCGGCCTCGAGGTTGGGCAACATGCCCCCGATCGCGCCCAGGTCGGCCGAGCAGAGGCCCTCGACGCAGGCCAGACCCGGCGCGCATTCGGAGGCCCTGAGGCACGTCTCCCCCGCCGGCCGATTGCTCGGGCCGGCCGCGCAACCCGAGGCCCCGGCCAGCCCGAGCAGCGCCAGAGTGCCCCAAGAGGCCAGGTGACGACGAAAACCCACCGCGGCCTCAGGGCGCCCCGGATGACGACCCTTGGTCGCGTCTTGGATGCATCCACTCATGGCCCTCATGCTAGGTGTCTCCGAACAATTCGTCCATGGCGTCCAAGGAATTGGGGACCCTCGTGTCAGTAAGCCAGGCCCCCTAAAGGCCGCCAACGCTTGGAAATTGCGGCGAAGCTCGCCGCAGCGTGGTGTACGGCACGTTGACAAAACGCTCCCATTCCACTAGATTTTGCGGCTCTTGGGTCTCCCCCCGGCCAAAGATGCGCAGAGTCGACCGAGGCCCAGCCGATCGCCCGAGCGTTTCCAGAGCCTGTTCCTCGAGTCTGCCGCTTTTCCCAAGCCTCCCCACCTACTGTCACGAGTGAGCCCGATGTCCGAACAGAAGGAATCCTCCGTTCTCTTCAACCTCAAGGAGTTGATGAACCTGGAGGAGGATCGCATCCAAAGCGAGGAAGAGGCGCAGCAGCAAGCCCAAGAAGAGGCTCGCGCCCGCGCCGAGGCGGAAGAGCGCCGCAAGCGCGCGGAGGAGGAAGCGCGCATCCAGGCCGAGGCAGATGCCCGCGCGGCGGAAGAGCGCGCCGTCCGCGAGGAGGCCGAGCGCAAGCAGCGAGCCAACGAAGAGGCCGCGCTCCGAGTGCGCCTCGAGGCCGAGGCGAAGGCACGCGCAGAAGAGCATCAGCGGCTGCTCGAGCACGAACAGCAGCTCGCCAAGCACAAGGCGTCCGCGAAGAAGGGCGTGCACCCCGGGATCATCCTCGGCTTGGTCGGCGTGCTCCTGGTCGGAGCCCTGGGCTCGTACTTCGGGGTCGTGAAGCCGGGCATGGAGCGACGCGCCGCG
>JAACVI010000276.1 GCA_009992505.1 Myxococcales bacterium | reverse complement strand
TGCTCGACCGTGACGTCGGTGGAGCCATCGGCCGCGACCCGCACTCGGAACGCCGTGCCCACGACCTCGACCCGCGCGCTCTCGGTCTCGAGCACGAAGCCCTCTTGCCCCGGATGCTCGGGGTTGAACTCCACGCGCACCTCGCCCCGCTCGAGGCGCATGCGCACATCCGACTGCATGCGCTCGGGCACCAGCAAGCTGTCCGGCGAGAGCTCGATCCGGCTGCGTCCCAGGCTCAGCCTCGCGCGCTCGAGCTCGCCCGTCAGCACGCGCATGCCCTCGCGCAGCCCGCCCGCGTCCACGCGCTCGCCGCCCTGCCAGCGCTCGATGCGCGCCGTGACGCCGGCTCCCTTCGCAAGGGACGCCGACGGCGCCGACGCGTGGGGCGCAGGACTCGCCGCGCGCCAGACGAGGAAGATCGCCGCCGCCGCCGCGATGCCGAGGCCCAGGCCCCAGGCGAAACCGGGCCCTCGCTTGCTGACACCGGCGCCTGCACGACGCGCCTCGAGCAACGCGCGCTCCATGCGTACGCGCGCCACGTCATCGAGCTCGGGCGGATCGTCTCGCAAGCTCTCGGCGAGACGCTCGCTCTGGGAGGGTCGCCGCGTCATCGCGGATCCTCCAGATCGAGGGCGTCCAAACGGCGTCGCGCCGCCTTCAAGCGTGCGTGCAGAGTCGAGATGCCGATCCCGGTCATCTCGCGTATCTCCGCGAAGGTGTGCCCTTCGACGGCGTGCAGCACGAAGACCGTGCGCTGCTCCAGGCTCAGCTCCGCCAGGGCACGCTCCGCTTGATCGAGGGCGCCGTGGCGAGTGTCGGGCCGGGACGCGGGCCGGCCGAGACCGACGCGCTCCCTGAAGGTGCGAAAGCGCTCGCGGCGCTTGCGGGCACGTGCCTCGTCGAGCGCCTTGCGCGTCGCGATGCCCAGCAACCACGTGCCGAGGCTCGAGCGACACGCGAAGCGCGGTGCCGAGTCCAACGCGGCCAGGAAGACCCGCTGCACGACGTCCTCCACGTCGGGGTCCTGACTGCCGAGGATGCGCGCGACACGCCGGTGGACCCGACCCACATGCGCGCGAAAGAGCGCTCGGCTCGCGCGCTCGTCCCCCGCCGAAGCCGAGAGCAGGAGCTCTCGCTCCGCTTCGGGGGACTCGGGGATGTCCTCGACCAGGTGCATGGTTGGCGCGCGCACGCCCTGGAGTCGGCTCGGACGCGTCAATTTTCCAATCCCATGCGCGGTCGCAGGCGAACTCCGAACACCACCCAGGGTCGCACGCGATCTTCGAGGTACACCTGTCGTGCGGCGCGCACGAACGTGGCGCGGGTGACGGCCACGTCCACGCCGCCCTCGAGCACGAACTCGAAGGGGCCCGCGACGCGCACCGAGCCCTCCAACGTCGTGCGCACGGCCAGATCGCTGACCACGCGACGCTCGGCGGTGTCGAGGTCGAAGGCCTCCCCGACCCGGCTGAGCAGGCCGAGGCCCGAATGCACACCGAAACGCTCTCCTTCCCAGACGCGCAGGAGTACGCGCAGGCCCGTGTCGACGGCGCGGAAGCGATAGCGGTCACCGCCGACGCGACGATCGTCCGGCAAGAGAGAGAGCCCCGCCTCGAGCAGAAGGCAATGTCCGCCCGTGCACATGCCGAGGCCGGCGCCCGGTCCGGCCAGGACCGCTCCCGTCAGCGGGGAGAAACCCAGCATGAAGCGCAGAATCACCATCGGCATGGGACCCGGGTCGGGTTCAGTCCGCCCGAAGAGCTCGCCGCCAGGGGCGAACTCGGGGTAGCGCAGGATGTAGGCCGCGGCGTCGGGGTCGTAGCCCGGCGCGACCGAGGGCAGCGGAGCATCCAAGAGCGCCTCGAGGGCGAAGACCGCGACGCGAGCGGAGGACTCCTCGCGCGGATCGAGCGAAGGCAGGAGCGCGACGCGATCGCGGCCCTCGGGGCCGATCAGCCTCACTTCGATGCCGCCGGTCACGGACCAGAGGGTGACCTCGCCCTCCGCGGAGACTTCGGGGATGTCACCCGCAGGGAGCTCGCCGAGGCGCGCCGGGCGCCCACGACGGCGCAGGGTCTCGACCGCGCTGTGGGCGAGGGCCCCGAGGTCTGGCGACGAATGGACGACGATGGGACGCGCCGGGGCAGCGCGGACGACGGCTTGGGCGTAGGCCGGCCCCGCCAGCCCCAGCAGGCAGACGCCGAGCACCAAGCACGTGCCCGAGCCGACCCACCAACGATGGTGCCAAGGAGCCCCGCGCGAGGATCCGCTGGGGTCCATCGTCCTCACCTCATCCATGAGTGTGAGTTTCTGCACCAATCATGCCATAGCCGAGCGTCCCAGGAGACGCTCGGCCCGACTTCGGCACCAGACCCGTCGAGTTCAGTCGCCGAGACCGAACTTGTAGGTGAAGCCCGCGCGGCCGTAGAGCTGCGTGTCGCTGAAGCCCGCGCCGAGGACGTCACCCAAGATGCGGCGATCGTGACCGGCCAGGATTCCGTCCATCATCACGAAGACGTTCCAGTGCTGGTTGAGCACGAACTCGAGGGCGCCACCCAGGCGCAGGCGCGCCAGGTTGTCGCGCGAGAGACTGGGCTCGAGCGTCGCGTCCAGCTCCTGACCGTGCAAGACATTGCGGTTGGTGGAGCTGAAGTCCCAGCGATCCGAGGTAAAATCGCTGGCGAGCCAGAGCGAGAAGGCACCGGCGCGGTTGAAGTGGAGCGACAACATCGCCTGCAGGGTCAGGAAGCCGGAGTTCGTCGGATGCTGCGGCGCCGGCACGCAGCCCGCGCCACTGGCCGTGCTGGGGATCGAGCAGAAGCCGCCCGAGCTGGTGCGCCCCTCGGTGCTGGTACTGGCACGCGCCGGTCCGATGCCGCCGCCGAAGCGCGCCTCGACGCCGAGGGAGACCTGGCGAATCGGACGCCAGCCGAGCTTCACGCGACCCTCGAACTCCGTCAGCACGCCCAGGCTGCGGATGCCGAAGCCTGCCTCCAGGAAGTCGAGGATGCCGATGCCCAGCCGCAGATCGGCCAGGTAGGGCCAGCCCACGGACATGTCGAGCACGGTCATGTTGTCCGGCAACACGCCGGCACCACGGCTCACGGCGTCATGGCGCTGGCGGCGCTGATCCGCGACCTGGTCCTCGCGCTGCTCGGGCGTCAACTCGCCCTCGTGCACGAGCGCGATGTTGAACAGGCGCGTCTGATCGCTGACGCGCAACGCGACCTGCTCCACGTGGGCGGTGTAGCCCTCGGCGCGAACCTCGACACGATGCGACCCGATGGGCAGCGTGCCTTCCCACGGCACGGGGCCGACCTCCTCATCGTCGACGAAGAAGCGCGCGTCCGGGGCGTTGGCCTCGACGCGCACGGGGGTGCCGACGGCGTCGAGGGTGGCCGTGACGTCGCAATCGTGACCGGGCGCGACGGTGCACGTCGTGCGGAACTCGCGGCGACCGGCCGCTCGCACGGCGATGGCGTGCGTCCCGGCCACGGCGTTCTCGATCACCACGGGAGGCGATCCGTGCTCCTCACCGTCGATCATGACGACCGCGCCATCGGCGCTCGAGTTCACGACGATGCGGCCCGGTGCACGCGCCACCGCTTGAAGCGTGATCGAAACGACCTTCTGCCGGCCGTCCTCGATCGTGACGGGCTGCTGACCGGGCTCGTACCCCTCGGCCGTGGCCTCGATGATGTGCTCTCCGGGGGCGATGCCTTCCCGTCCCGCGGGCGCTTCACCCAGCGTCTCGCCGTCGAGGCTGACGATGGCGCCGACGGGCCGCACGATGACGCGCAGACTTCCGCCTGCCGCACGGGCCGGACGCAAGGTCGGGTTGAGGTTCACGCGCTCGCCGGCGATGACCAGCACCGTCTGTCGAAACGGAGTGAGGCTCGCGTCGTCGGGGCGCACTTCGATGGTGTGCTGGCCGGCGGGAATGCTCTCGAGCACGTTGGGTGTGACGCCATGGGGTGCCCCGTCTACGTAGATCGCGGCACCAGAGACGTCGCCCGCGACCAGGATGGACCCAGTCTGCGGAGCCTCGGGCGTGAGGGTGACGGGAAGCGTGAGCACCTGCCCGCCGTCGAGGGACGCCCACTGACTGAAGGTGACGTAACCTTCGCGTCCGACCTGAATGAGGTGGCGACCAGGCTGAACCGTGCCCTGGTAGGGGATGTTGCCCACGGGCTGTCCATCGACGCGCACGGCCGCGCCCGTAGCAGCCTCGTTGGTCGCGCTGACCTGAATGGTGCTGAGCGCGTTGAGCACGATGCGGAAGGTCTCGCGGCGACGGCGCACATCGACCTCGAGGTGACCCTCTTCGTGGTTCGCGAGGCGGAAGATCAGCGTGTGATGGCCACGCTCCACACGCACGTTGCGCATGGGTGTGGTCCCGATGGTGGGCTGCTGGGCCGAGTCGACGAAGACCTGCGCGCCTGCGGGCGTGGACTCGATGTTGATGGGGATACCGCGCCTCTGGGCGAGCGCGCCGGCGGGGACGAGGCTCGCGAGCAGCCATGCGGCAGCCATCAAAGGAGCGAATTGCTTACGTCTCGGCATGAATCCTCCAGCGCGTGGTCCCGGCCGCCCCCGTCCTCGGGAGAGGCGCGGGAGACATGGCCTCAATCAACGGGGACGGTAGGCTGCCGAGCCGTACACTTCAAGGTGTCGCTGCCCAGTCGCCGCCTGCATGCGCCGCTGCCTTGGTCGTCCGCCGCACACTCGCGCGGTCGTTGGCGGAACCAAGCCTACTGAAGCATCGGCCCTGATCCGCCGCCCACTCGGTTGCTAGACGTGCGCCAGCGGGTCACGGCACAGAACCGTCATCCGCGTCCCCGTCCTCCGGATAGTCGGCCTCGTCCGCACCCGCCTCCGTGTCGGTCGTCTCGTCACCATCGGTCGACCAGCCCAGGGCCGCGGCGCCACCGCTCGCGCGATGCCCCAGAGTCACGCCGGGCTGGGCGAAGTGAAAATCGTCGATCTCGGCCAGTCCATCGGCCAGCGCCAGCTCGTCGATGCGCCCCCGCTCCGCCATGTGCTCGAGCAGGTGGCGCATGCGGGCCGCCGTGGAGTGGGTGAGCTCGCCAGACACGTACATGGCGTGGAACCGCTTCGGGTCGGGCAAGCTCGTCGCCAGGAAGGCCGCCTCGGCGGCGCTCAGCTCGGCGGGCTCGCCGCCGAAGTAGTGATTCGCGGCGGCGCGGATCCCATAGATGCTGGGGCCGTATTCGATCAGGTTGAGATAGAGTTCGAGGATCTCCTGCTTCGTGCGTGCGGCCTCGAGCCACCACGTGAGGATGACCTCTTGAGCCTTTCGCGCGAGGGTCTTCTCGCGCCGCAGGAAGAGATTCTTCGCCAATTGCATGCTGATGGTGCTCGCCCCCACCAAGAAGCGGCCCGCGCGGAGATCTCGGACCAACGCATCGCGGATGGCCCAGGGTGCGAAGCCGGCGTGGCGGAAGAAGGCCGCGTCCTCGTGGGACACGATCGCGTGGACCAAGAAGGGGCTGATGGAACCGATGGGCGTCCAGGCTGGCGTGCCAGGGCCCGTCGTCATCTCGAATACGCTTCCGTCCGGCTCCACGACGGTGTGCACGAAGGGACCGGCGACGCGGCGCAGATCGGCGATCGCGGGTACCGAGACGAAGCGACAGCCATCGGCCACCTGGACCCCCAGCTCCGTATGCTCGAGATCGCGGGAGTCGAGCCGCAGATCGACCCGGGCCGCGATGCGACCGTCGAGGGAGAAATCCGCCACGTCGTCGAGCAGATCGCGTGGGATGGCACCGAGCGCGTCGGCGCAGGCTGTCGGTGGCAGCGTGCCACGCAGGGTGGCGGCGTAGTGATCCGGCGTCGCCTCCAGAGAACCCGTCAGCGTCACCGAGGCCTGGCCCTCGGTGAGCCGGACCTCATCGAGCGTCAGCCGATGCGCCGCGGGATTCCATTGCGCACGGCCCGAGGCGGCCAGGGCGAGACCCCCGACGGGATGCGCCGCCACCTTCGGGGACGTCAACTCGGCGTT
Source organism: Myxococcales bacterium (assembly GCA_009992505.1). Classification (GTDB taxonomy): domain Bacteria; phylum Myxococcota_A; class Polyangia; order Polyangiales; family Houyiibacteriaceae; genus JAADHO01. The sequence continues at coordinate 1,736 of JAACVI010000276.1, read as the reverse complement.
GAGCACGTTCAGCTCGCCTTCGATGGCCACTTCCTCCGCGATCGAGCGGAGCTCGAGGTTGAGCGAGAGCCGTCCCCGCTCCGCGTGGGTCAGGGGAATCGAAGGCAGGATGGGCGCCAGCAGATCCAAGGGGAGTTCGCTCGCGGCGACGCTACCTTCTCCGCGAGCCTGGAGCGGGTCGAGGCGAAGATCCCAGCTCAGTCGACCGCCCGTGTCCGCCACGCCGCGACCGTCCAGCCGCAGACCCTCCGCGGTGAAGCCAAACCGAGCGGAGAGTTCACGAACCACGACGCGATCTGCGCCTGCCTTGTGCACGCGCAGCTCGAAGCGGTCGAGGCTTATCTGCGCACCGGTCAGCAGAGTTCGGGCTCGAGCCAACGTGGACCAGGCGCGGCTGAGGGCGCCAAAGGGCGCCGGCTCGCCAGCCTCCGACGCACCGACGGCCGCTTCAGGCGGCGCGGGTGCGTCATGCTGGGCAGCCTCGGCCGCGTGCACCGTACCGGGAGTTCCCGCGTCCTGAACCGGGGGAACATCGGTCGCGGGTTGCGCGGACACCGCCAAGGCGCGCGCGATGGCCAGGCAGCGTTCCAGCGTGCGCGCACCCACGGCGCTGTCGTCCGCCGGGGGCGCGACCACATAGCCCGTACCTACGTCGATCCGTGCGCCGTCCGCGCCCCGACCGAGCGTGGCATGCACGGAGACCTGATCGAGGCTCAGCTCGCCGGCGCTGGACTCCCCTACCCCGAGCGACCCGGTGAGCATCAACGCCCCGTCGCTCTCTAGCATGGCGTCGGCGATCTGAAGCTGCGCCAGAGCGCCACCCTGATCCCGGAGCGCCACACGTGCTCCCGTGACTCGGATCGCTGGCCGCCCGTGAGCCGCCGCGGCGGACTCCGAGCGATGCCGCCGGCGCGCGCGAATGCGCTCGAACCAGGTTCGGAATGGGCTGGAGTCCAGCTCGGCATCCAACGCGGCGTCGGTCACGTGCGCACTCGTGATCGCGCGCCCGCCACCAAAGGCCAAGGAGAGGGGTCCCGGCGTCAAGACCACGCTGCCAACCTCACCGTGGAGGCCCTGCTCGACGCCACCGAAGGAGATCCCATCGACCACGACACGGGAGAAGCCCAGACGAACCGACGCAACGCGGCAGGGCAATCCGAGTCGTCGACTCAACTCGTCTTCGACGCGCGTCTTCAACCACGGACGTAGGGCTATCGCCCCTACGCCCAACAAGACGACGACTACCCCGAAGATCCACAGCGCACGGCGCCGACTCATCGACACCCGTCACCAAGGCGCGGAGCTCGCGGCCGTCCAGCCCTCACCGCGACCGAACACCGCGCCACGCGGGGCACAGCGCCGACTTCGCTCGAGCGGAGATCGACCAGTGCCTCACGGCGCCCTCGCCCGAGGGCCCGAACTCGGACGCCGCCTGTCTCGGCCGGCATACTGGGGGAATGCGCCACGCCGCAGTATGACCACCCCGGCCGTCAGAATCGAGCGCTCGCCGCCAGGAAGCCCAGGTGCATCGCGGATCCATCCGACCGATGACGCGTGGGGACCCTCGCGGGGTCCGCAGCTCGCAGCTCGAGTCTCGGCTGCATGAGGGCCGGGGTGCGCGGCTGCCTCGACGCCCACACGCGCGACTCCGGATGCAGGTGACGCCCTGACCAGAAGTCCACGAGGACGTCGATCGGCGACCCATCGGCAACAATGACGATCAGGCTTCGACCGGG
>JAACVI010000494.1 GCA_009992505.1 Myxococcales bacterium | reverse complement strand
GGCCCAATCCGGCGCCAAGCACCGCGGGCTGAACGACACCCTCGGCGGCACCGCCGTTCAGTACTACCAAGGTGACATCGCGAGCCACAGCTTCGGTGTGCCGCTGCGCGACCTCGCCGCGAGCCAGGCCACGGCACCCACCCAGGCGTGCGCCACCTGCCACGCGGCCTGGCTCACGAACCCCTGATTCGACCCCTCGCGAGACGCCTCGGGACCAAGCGGTCTCGGGGCGTCGACGCGTCTGGGGACGACTCAGGAGTCCGGGCCAGGAGTTTGGGGACGCTCCTCGTCATGCCGTCATGGGCTCCCGAGACGGCATGACGAGGAGCGTCCCCGTTCTCGCGCGGATGGAAGCGAACGTGGGCGCAGCGCTTGCGCGTGCTGCGTCCGGTTGGAACGCAGCGGAAGGCAGCGCGTTCCGCGCGGGACAGGTCCCCGCGCCCACGGACGCAGCGTAACCTGAGCCGGCGACGGCCACGGTCTGGGAGCGTCGCCGTCTAGGGCGCGACCCAGAGGGCGTTGGTGATGCCGAAGGGTGCGTCGTTCACGACCGGTGGCGCGGGTCGGTCACCGCCCGCCTGCACGACGACGAAGGGTAGGGCGCCCACCGGCACGTCGAAGCTGGCGTCGACGCGCACGGGGTCGCCGAGGGAGGGGTCGATGGGCGCTTCCAACACCATGTCGCGGCCGGCGTAGAAGCGCAGCCACGAGACCTCGATCCACGATGGCGCCTGCACGCGGACGTGCACGGGCACCATGCCCGCCGTGACCGGACCCGTCAGCTCCGCCGTCACGAAGACGCCGACCGAGACCTCGGCGTGTCCCGCGCGAATGGCGCTGTTCACGTCCGTGAAGTCCCACGCGCCCGGCGTGTCGTCCCCGACCTGCAGGAAGGTGCGCGGAGAGCCGGCGAGGTCGCGACGTACGTGGCTGTCGCTGTTGCCGACCATGGTGAAGCGTCGCCCCGCGGTCAGCAGCGCGAGGTAGTCGGCGAAGGACTCGACCTCCTCCCCGCCGATGGCGCCGTTCCACACCTCGATGGCGTCGAAGTCGAGGTTGTCGAGATCCTCCGTCGGCGGCAGCCCCACCTCCTCCGGAGTGGCCGTGACGTGGCCCGTGTCGCGATCGAGGCGCGCAGTGCGGAAGTAGCCCTGGGGGCTCTTGCGCGGGTGGTTCATCTGCACGATGGCGCCGCCGAGGGTTTCGTCGCCGCGCTCACGAATCGCCGCGTACACCGTGCTCGGACCCACCTCGAGCCAGTTCGGCGCGCCGCCCGCGTTGAGGTCGAGGTCGGCGCGCAGGGGGAAGCCCTGGATGTGCGCCCACAGCGGCGAGACCTCCACGCCCGAGACGGTCAGCACGTAGGCCGAGACGCCCGCGCGCGCCATGATCTGCGGGTAGTTCGTCACGAAGTCGTGGTCGGTGGAGGCGGCCACGTCGAGGCCCTCGGCCGCGAGGATCTGGATGGCCTCCACGACGTGCAGCAGGCTGTCGTCGCTCATCTCCGTGTGCAGGTGGAAGTCGCCGCTGACCCAGC
>JAACVI010000275.1 GCA_009992505.1 Myxococcales bacterium | reverse complement strand
GATGACGGGGGTCGCCCTGTTGTGGCGGCGCAGGCCCTCGAGAACGGTGAGGCCACTCGCCCAGGGCATGCGGATGTCCGAGATGATGAGGTCGACGGTTCGTCCGTCCTTCGGATGGATGAGGTGGGTCCTGATCCTCTCGACGAGCTCGGCGCCGCTGGAGGCCTCGATCACCTCGAAGCCGTCACCACGCAGCGCGTTCGCCAACAGGCGCCTCATGGGATCGTCGTCTTCGGCGAGCAGAACCCTCGGCTTCCGCGTCGCGCTGCTCAACTCGTAGATTGGCGTGCCATGGTCTCTCATCGATTGATTCGCCGGCATGATGTTCACCTCGCCAGCGGCTACGGTGCAAGGCTCGGGCCAGCGCAACGCCGCGAGATCATGGGAGAACAGCGGCTCAGGACCGCGGCGTTTTGCAACGCGCGGCGGCAGGAGGCCCTACTCGAGCTTCGGCGGCCGTGCGAGACCGTAGCGCTCCAGCTTGCGGTAGAGGGTCGTCCGGTCGAATCCTAGAATTTTGGCGGCGTCGGTCTTGTTGCCGCCGACGGACTCGAGAACACGCTCGATGTAGCGGTGTTCGACCATGTCCATGGGCACGAGCTCCGACGGATCGTCGGAGGCGATCACGATGTGCGTCCGGCGGTAGTCCCGAATCTTCTCGGGCAGGTCTTCCACCACGATCTCGCCATATTGAGCGAGGGCCACGGCGCGCTCCATGCAGTTCTGAAGCTCGCGAACGTTGCCGGGCCAGCCATAGCCGAGGAGCTTCTCGGCCGCGGCGGGCGAGATGCTCGCGATCTGCTTTCCGGCCACCGTGGCGTATCGCCCGAGGAAGTCCTGTGCGAGCAGGAGGACGTCGTTGCCGCGCGCGCGCAGCGGTGGGAGATCGATGTGGATGACGTTGATGCGGTAGTACAGATCCTCGCGGAAGCGCTGCTGCGCCACCGCGCTCTCGAGGTCGCAATTGGTAGCCACCACGAGACGCGCATCGAACGGAACCTCGGCCTCGGCACCCAGCGGGCGGACCTTGCGCTCCTGCAGGGCCCGCAGGAGCTTCGGCTGCAGTCCGAGCGACAGCTCGCCGATCTCGTCCAGAAAGAGAGTCCCGCCCCCAGCCTGTACGAACAGCCCTGTACGGGCCCCCTTCGCGTCGGTGAAGGCCCCACGCGCGTGGCCGAAGAGCTCGCTCTCGAGCAAGGTCTCGGGCATGGCCGCACAGTTGATGGCCATGAAGGGGCCCGCCCGTCGCTGGCTTCGTCGGTGAAGCGCCCTCGCCACCAGCTCCTTGCCGGTGCCGCTCGCGCCGGTGATGAGCACGGAGGCGTCGGAGTCCTTGATGCGCTCGAGCAGGTCGTAGACCCGACGCATGGCCGGACTGTCTCCAAGGATGTCGTCGAATCGCCGCGCCTCCGCCACGACCCTGCGAAGCCGCGTGACCTCCTCGTGCAATCGTCGGTGCTGAATGGCCCGCTCCAGGGTCACGACCAAGGCCTCGATCTCGAACGGCTTGGGCACGAAGTCGTAGGCGCCGGCACGAATGGCTCCGATGGCCGTGTCCAGGTTCCCGAAGGCGGTGACGACGACGACCGGGATGTCGGGACGATCCGCGGCGATGCGCTCGCACAGCTCGAGACCGCTCATTCCGCGCATGTTCAGGTCGGTCACCACGACGTCGAAGTCCGAGGTGCGGAGGGCGTCGAACGCCTCTTGGGCGGTGCCGTACGTCATCACCTCGAAGCCCCTCTTGGTGAGATGAGTCCGAAGCATCGCGCACATCGTGGCGTCGTCGTCGACCATCAGAACCCTACCGCTCATGACGTGCTCTCCGGCGGAAGGTACACGGAGAAACAGCTGCCCTTGCCGAGTTCGGTCTCGACGTCGATGAAGCCGTCGTGCTCCTTCACGATTCCATGCGCCACCGCGAGGCCGAGCCCGGTTCCCTCGCCGACGTCCTTGGTCGTGAAGAACGGCTCGAAGATGCGGCGAACGATTTCGGGTGAGATCCCCGCGCCCCGGTCGCGAACGTACAGCCGGACGTATTTGGCAATCGGGCGCCCCCGATCCGCAGGGGGCTGCACCTCGCGACTCTCCACGCCCAGCGTCAACACGCCGCCGGCGGCAGTCGCGTGGATTCCGTTGACCAACAAGTTCGTGAGCACCTGCTGGATCTGCCCCGTATCTGCCCAGGCCCGGATCTCACCCTCCGGAAGCTCGAGCTCGATTTGAATGCCTTTCTTCAACGCCAGCGATGTCACCAGGGAGGCCGACTGTCGTGCCAGGGCCACCATGTCCTGGCTGGCCCGTACGGGTTCGCGCCGGCGCGCGAAGTCCAGCAGTTGGCGCATGATGGCCGTGACGCGGTGGGCCTGCCCCGTGATGATGGAGGCGTTCTGGTAGGCCGAGCTGTCCTCCGGATACTCCTCGGTGATGAGCTGCGCGTGACCCGTGACCACGTTGAGAGGCGTACCCACCTCGTGGGCGATTCCGGCCGCGAGCTTGCCGACGTTGGCGAGGCGTTCCCCATGCTGCATCTGCTCGAGCGCCGCGAATCGCGCTTTGGTTTCGGTTTCCACGCGCTCGTTCGCTTCACCGAGACGCTCGGCCGCATGGTTCAGCTCGATCGCCAACGCACCCATCTCATCGCGCTGGGGTAGCCGCAGCCGGACGGACAGATCGCCCGCTCCGATGCGGCGAGCATGCTCCACGAGCTTTCGTGCGGGCAGCGCCACCAAGACGATACCGAGGCCAAGGACGGTAGCTCCGCACAGGATGACGAGTGCGCCCGCGTACAGACTCGCCCGCACGATCGTCGTGCGCACATAGTCTTGCTGGCCGGCCAGGGATTCGCGTAGCTCGATCGCTGCAGGCCGCGGGCCCGTAATCGGTACGCAGGTGAATATCGCGTCGACCCGCTCGCCCCTCGGGCGCTGCTTCACAACGGTCACCTGGCCCGGAGCCGCCCGGCGCAGCTCGCCCCGAGGAAGCTCGGGTCGCCGTGGATCACCGTCCGGTGCGTCCAGCCAGACCCAGCGGATGAGCACCTGACTCTCCCGGATGTTGGCGTCCTCGACGATTTCGAACGCGTCGCCCTCCCCGTTCGTCTGCCAAACCCTGCCGGCTGCTTCCGCAAGGGCACGGCCGATCGCCACATGGTCACGTCGAATGTCGTACTCGAAGAGTTCGCTCTCGCGCTGAACCCGCATCCACGCGTTGACCGACATCACCGCCGCGATGACGCACCAGATCGCGAGCGTGAGCTTCCAGGTCAGCCTCATGGGTACCGGATCATCGCGCGCCGACCGAGCTGGTGCGCGCGGGAATCTGCAACGTTGAGTCGGTCTGTGGCATTTTGCAACGGGCTAAATTCATGCGAATCGCGGCGTGATCGCCAGAGGATGGAACGGCACGAGACATGCACTGCGAGCATATGCGTCCACAAGAAGACGCAAAAGGAAGCAATCGCCATGAGAAGCCTGTTCGTCATCAAGTCCGCCGCCATCGCGGTGATCCTCGTAGGTTGCGGTGCCAGGCAGGGGGCCGCCACGGAGAGCGCCCGCACGACGCCCGCGGCTTCGGCCGCGCAGACCACGCCTTCGTCCGAGGTCGCGACTGGGCAGATCCGGGAGGCGTTGCTCATCCTCCAGCGCATCCACTTCTCCTTCGATTCCAACCAACTCTCGCCCGAGACTCGGGCGCTCTTGGCTGACGCCGCGGACCGGCTCCGCGCGCACCCCGATGTCCACCTCTACGTGGATGGCCACTCCGACCAGCGGGGGACCGCCGAGTACAACGTCGCGCTCGGCGATCAGCGAGCCCAGTCCGTGAAGGACTACCTCGCGCACATGGGCATCGACCGGGATCGCCTTCACGTCGTCTCGTTCGGCGAGGAGCGGCCCCTGGTGACCGGTGACGACGCGGTCTCCTATGCCCGGAACCGGCGAGCCGACTTCCGCCTCATGCGCGGTGACGTTCGCCTCGTCCTGGAGGAAGGCACCCCCGTCGATGACCGCGGACGCCCCATCGCCGTCGCCAACACGAACGTCGCCGGCCCCCACGAAGACGCACGCATGACGAGCAGATAGCCCCCGCACCTGCCAGCCCGTGGGTCCAGACGGTAAGCCGCTCATCGGCCCCGGCTGGGCCCAAGGGTCAGGCGGGCTCGAGGAACGTCGCCAGCAACACCTTCTCGCCCCGACCCGGGAAGCGCACGCGCACCTTGGGGGGTGATCCCGGCTCCACGCCGCGCACCTGGCCGACGCCGAACTTGCGATGACGAACCTGCATGCCCGGACGTGGCGCGTCGTCGACGTCGCAGCCGTCGCTGGCATCGAGCCACGCGTCGTCGTGAGCCGAGCCCGGCGGTGGGGACGGCATCGCGGACGCCCGGGCGAACTCGTCGGCGAAGGAATCGTCGTCCGTGTCTGGACCGAAGGGATCGTCGTGGCCGAAGCCGCGACGACGCGGTCGTGCCAGGCCGGAAGCGCTCGGCTGCCAGCCGATGAAGGAGACGTCGTCCGGCGGCAGCTCGCTGAGGAAGCGCGACGGAACGCTGTAGCGGTGACGGCCGAAGAGCCGGCGCTCGCGAGCGTGGCTGATGATCAGGCGGCGCCGTGCGCGCGTGAAGGCCACATAGGCCAGGCGCCGCTCCTCCTCGATCTCGCTCGGATCCGCGAAGCCCGGCCGCGCCATGGGGAAGAGCTCCTCCTCCATGCCCGTGACCAGCACGGTGTCGAACTCGAGGCCCTTGGCCGCGTGGATGGTCATCAGCGTGATGCGCTCTCCCTCGGGCGCCTCGTCCGCCTGGGTCTCGAGGCTGACGCGCTCGAGATAGGCAGAGAGCGAGGCCTCGCCCGTCGCGTCGACGAGGGGCTCCTGCCCGACGAGGTCTTCGGCCTCCTCGTCCTCGGCGTCGAGGGGCAGCGCGCCGTTGGCCAGCTCGAAGCTCTGCATGCTGCCCACGAGCTCGAGCAGGTTCTCCAGCCTCGCCTCGGCCTCCGGGCTGTCCTGCTGCTCGAGGCTGAGACGGTAGCCGCTGCGCTCGAGCACCCGCGTGCCCAGCTCGCCCAGGGCCAGGCCTTGCTCGTGCGCCGCGGAGAGTTCGTCGAGCAGCTTGCCGAAGGCGCGTACACGCTCGCGCGCCTTGCCCTTCACGCCGTCCTCCGGCCCGACCTCGCGCAGCGCTTCGTAGACCGAGATACCGCGACGGCTGGCGGCCTCGAGCAGTCGGGCTTCCGTCGTCTTGCCGATGCCTCGCGCGGGCACGTTGAGCACGCGCAGCAGGCTGATGTCGTCGTTGGGGTTGTCGAGCACGCGCAGGTAGGCGAGCAGATCCTTCACCTCGGCGCGATCGTAGAAGCGCTGACCGCCGATGATGCGATAGCCCACGCCCGCGCCACGGAGCGCCTCCTCGAACACGCGTGATTGGGCGTGCGTGCGATAGAAGACGACGATCTGCTCGAGATCGAGGCCGTCCTCGCGCGACTGCTGCACGAGCTCGAGCAACACGCGCGCCTCGTCCCACTCGTCGCGCACCTGCACTACGAGCGGCGGCGCGCCCTCGTCGTTCTCCGTCCAGAGCTGCTTGGGCTCACGGTCGATGTTGTTGTGAATCACCGCGTAAGCCGCGCGCAGGATGCGCTGCGTGGAGCGGTAGTTCTGCTCCAGCTTGACCACGTGCGCGTCGGGGAAGTCGCGCTGGAAGTCGAGGATGTTGCGTCGATCGGCGCCGCGCCAACGGTAGATGCTCTGGTCGTCGTCGCCGACCACACAGATATTGCGATGCACGCTGCCCAATGCGCGCACCAGGCGCAGCTGCGCGTGGTTCGTGTCCTGGAACTCGTCGACGAGCAGGTGCTCGAAGCGCCCGGCGAGCTCCGCCCGGAGCCGCTCGTCCTTCTCGAGCGCGAGCACGAGGCGATAGATGAGATCCCCGAAGTCGAGCGCGCCCGCGCGCGCCATGGCCGCCTCGTAGGCCTCGAAGATGCGCACCTGGATGCCCTCGCGGTAGCCGCTCGAGGGCAGGTCCTCCGCCCGCTGCATCTTCTGTTTGGCCTCGCCGAGGAACTGGGCGATCTCCTTCGGTCGGTGCTGCTTCTCGTCCAGGCGCAGCTCGCGCAGGACGCGCTTGATCATCGCGCGCTGATCCTGGTCGTCGTAGATCGTGAAGCTCGAGCGCACCCCGACGCGCTCGGCGTGGATCCGCAGGATTCGCGCGCAAACCGCGTGAAACGTGCCAATCCAGGCGCGCTCGCCCACACCAGGCGCCAGTCGCGCCAATCGCTCGCGCATCTCGCCCGCAGCCTTGTTGGTGAAGGTCACGGCCAGGATGCGCCACGGGGCCACGTGTCGGCGCAACGCGAGGTCGGCCACGCGATGGGTGATCACACGCGTCTTGCCGCTGCCGGCGCCGGCGAAGACCACCAGCGGCCCGCCACCATGCAGCACGGCCTCGCGCTGTGGGGGGTTCAAATCGGACGCCATGGACACGCGCGCATCCTACGACAAGCGGGAGCGCGCCGAAACGCGAGCGCGCCATCCCGGCCCCAACGACGCAGAACGGCGCGGGTTCGAAGGCAGCCTCGAGCGACCATGGGCACCGATGGGAGATCGCCCACGTCCCAGGGCTGTCGCTCGGCCGCGCCGCGTGCCACAACGCGGGCATGACCAACAACGATGTATTGCGCCGACTCCGCTACGTCTTCGACTACGACGACGCGAAGATGATCGCCGTAATCGCGTTGGCCGAACGCGAGGTCACGCGCGCGCAGGTCTGCGATTGGCTCAAGAGCGAGCACGACCCCGACGAGCAGGTGTGCGACGACGCCACGCTCGCGGCGTTCCTGAACGGGCTCATCGTCGAAAAGCGCGGCCCCAAGCCAGGTCAGCAGCCGGCGGCGGAGACCTCCCTCGACAACAACGCGATCTTCCGCAAGCTGAAGATCGCGCTCAACCTCGAGGCGGAGGAGGTCCTGCGCATCCTCGCGCAGGGCGGCGCCCAGATCAGCAAGCACGAGCTGAGCGCCTTCTTCCGCAAGCCGGGGCACAAGCATCACCGCGAGTGCAAGGACCAGATCCTGCGCAAGTTCCTGCGAGGCCTGCAGCTCGAGCATCGCGGGGGGTCGCAGGCGGATCCCGAGCTCGACGCGCAGGCGGCGGACGAGCGCCAAACGCACACGTGACCGCGCCCCGCGGGAGTCGAGGCCGCGCTGTGCCCGACCGGACGAGCATGTTACAACCCGGGCGATGACGGGCACGCTGAACGAGGCCGGCGAGGACTCCTCCACCGCCGGTCAACCGAAAGCCGGGAGGCCGCCTGCGAGCGCAGGTGCGCTGCCGGGCAGCGAGTCCGCGGGCGACTCGGGCCCGAGGCGACGCTCCAAGGAGGCGGTGCGCGTCGAGCGCGACCGTGACGGCTCGCTCGTCACCCGCGTGAAGGAGGGCGACGAGGTCGCCTTCCGCGAGCTCTTCGATCACTACCATCGACGCGCCTACGCCGTCGCCCTGGGCGTGGTGAAGAACCCGGAGGACGCCCTCGACGTGGTGCAGGACGCCTTCGTGAAGGTGCACAAGCACATCCACAACTTCCAGGGCAGTTCGAGCTTCTACACCTGGCTCTACCGCATCGTCGTGAACCTCTCCATCGACCACGTGCGACGCAACAAGCGCGTGAAATCATTGGATTATGACGATGGCGTGGCGCGCGACGAGGAGTCGATCGCCGGCGACGGATCGATCCTCCCCGCCATCCTGGACGGCGACCCCGGCAAGACCG
>JAACVI010000025.1 GCA_009992505.1 Myxococcales bacterium | reverse complement strand
CAGAACGAGATGGACCGCGCCGGCAAGTTCTACGCGAAGGCCTGCGGCGGCTGCCGCGTCCGCGGTCGATGCTTGGGGCTGCGCCGCGAGTACGTCGATCGCTTCGGCGATCGTGGCATTCTGCCCTTCGCCTAGAAGGTCAGAAACGGGCCTCGAGCTGCACGCCACCCAAGGTCGGGTTGGCGGCGAAGTATCGGCCATGCGTGCCGCCCATGTAGACCAGGTATTGGCGCTTCAGCGTGAGGCCGAGGATGAACATCGTCACGCCGGCGACTTGCACGAGACCGTCGATGAGGAGCGGGCTACGGGCCCAGTCGCTGGCGTCGTTGATGGTCAGGAAGGGACCGAGCACCGGGATGTAGAGCTCGTCCAGTTGTCCGTCCGACGACCCGCTCGCGGCGGCAGCGCTGATGGCCCAGGGGACGACCAGCATGATCATGCCCGGAATCCACAGCCCGGGTCGGCTGCGCCTGGTGAGCTGGTAGCCCGGAGGAATGGGCTCGCCTGCGCGGTAGGGGAGGCGACGCGCGGGGCGCTGGGCGACGCCCTGCATCGGCTGCTGGACACGATCACCGGCGCCGGAGTCTGATCGACGACCACGGGCGCCTGGTTGGGGTCGGGCGCGGGCGGAGGGGGTGGTGTGGGGTTGGTCGAGTTCACGAAGGGATCGGCGGGGGCGGTCCCGTTGGGATTCGTCGGGTCCGGATCCGTCCCGGCCAGGGCCGTCGAGGTCTGAAGACCCAGGACGAGGAGACACAGCAAGCAAGGCCGAAGTGTGCGCATGTTCATTTCCAAACCCCCAGCGAAGACTCGGGATGGCGAAGCCGTCCCAGGCGCCGAGTGTAACGCGCGTGCGACGGGACATGCCAAGAAGCGCATGAGATATCGGCCACACCCGCAGTCACCTAGGCGCGCGTCGCGTCGGCGGGCAAGAGCAGCATCGGGGGCGTCTTGCGCGGGCGCCACATGCGTCGCCAGACGTTGGCGAAGCCGCGGGGGATGGCGCGGAAGAAGCCCATGACGCGGCGGGTGAAGCGTGGCTTGCGCTCGGGCAAGTGCTCGAAGGAGACCGTCACGCGCAGGCGATCGTCCCGGTCCAGCAGCTCGTGCATGTCGTGGACGACCTCGGCGGGGCGCTCGAGGTGGGGCCAATGGCGCGCGCGGTCGTACATGCGCAGGTCGACGTTCGGTAGCCAGCGCTTGATCGAGTGGGCCTGACGCACGGGGATGATGGAGTCCTGCTTGCCCCAGAGCAGCGCCATCGGCGGCAAAGAACCGAGCTCGCCCAGACGCTCGTGAGCGCCGCGGGTCTGACCGCCGAGGTCGATGGCGGCTCGGGCGGTGCGTGCCACGGCTCGCGCCGTACCGGGACGTGAGCCCATCCAGGCGCTGAAGGAGGCGTCCTCCGCGCTCAGCCCCGCGTCCCGAAGCACCAGGCGCAGGCCCAGACCCAGGAAGGGCGCGACCACGTGCGCGGCGCCCGGCAGCGTCATCAACCGGATGCCCAGGCCCACCTCCGGGCCCAGCCCACCCGGGGCGATCAGGGTCACGGAGCGCACCTGCTCCCGATGGGAGAGCATCAAGAGCTGCGCGATGGCGCCGCCATAGGAGTGGGCCACGAGATCGACGTCCTCGAGACCGAGGCGGTCCCACCACGCGCCCACCACCTCCTGATGCCACTCGGGCGTGTAGCTCGCGTCCGGGCGATCGCTCAGGCCGTGCCCAGGCAGATCGACCAGGAGCCTGCGGCGTCGCCCGAAGGCGGCCGAGAGCGGCACCAGGCTGCGGTGCGAGTCCGCCAATCCGTGCAGGAAGACCATGGGTCGACCTTCGCCGCTTTCGCGCCAATGGAGACCGACACCGGCCACATCCATCCAATGAGAGTTCATGTGTCACGTGGTGACACCTTGTGTGACACAAGTCAAGACGTGGGGGCCGCGCGGGGGCCACGGCATCGCCCAGGTTGGCCCTGAGGTCGAGGAAACACGCCGTTCGGCGCGATCGCGGGTCGCAATTTTCAAGATACGTTCTAGCCTCCGGCCATGGTGAGCCGCCTCGAACGCGACGCCGAGCGCGCTGGCTACGCTCGCGAGGTCGCCCTGGATGCCCAGGGTGCGGGGCGGCTGCGTTCGGGCGTCGTACACACCCCGCCGCCGCTGGCGCGGGCCCTGGTGCGGGCGGTGGACGAGACGCTGATCGAGGTCTTCGGGCTGCGACTCGGGCTCGCCGCTCCCGAGGTCGCGCTGCTCGATCCGGCGGTGGGGACGGGTGCGTTCCTGGCCGCGGCGCTGAGCGAGGCTGGCTCGCGGCGGAGCGCTCCCCGTGCCTGCGTGGGTCTCGACACGGATGCGTCGGCGGTGGCCTCCGCGCGGGAGCTGCTCGCGTCGCCGGCCTCCGAGGCCGGTTGGCCGCTCACGCTCGAGGTGGCCGACTCCCTGGAGCAGCCCGTCGCCCCCTGGCTCGCGGAGGCGCCCATCCGCGTGGTCCTCGGCAATCCGCCCTGGTCGGTCAAGCGTCGCCCCGAGGCGCACGCCAGCGACGCCCTGCTCGAGGACTTCCGCCGTGACGCTGACGGAGAGCGCCTGGCGGAGCGCCGTATCGGCGTGCTCACGGACGCCTACGTGCGCTTCTTCCGCTGGGGCGCGGAGGTCGTGCGGACGGCTCCCGTCGGCGGCGTGCTCGCCTTCTTCACCAACGCCTCCTTCCTCGACGGCCCCGTGCATCGCGGCATGCGCGCGGCGCTGCTGCGCTTCTTCGATCGCGTCGACGTCGTGGATCTCGGCGGCAGCGCGCTGCTCTCGCGCGCGGGCGGTCGCGATGAGAACGTCTTCGGCGTGCGGCCCGCGGTGGCCATGACGCTCGCCCATTTGCGTCACGGTGGGCAGCTCGCGCTGGGACGCTTGCGCTACGCCCGGCTCGAAGGCAGCCGCGAGCAGAAGCTCGTCGATCTCGCGCAGCGCCCGGCGCTGAGCTGGCTCACGCCCGCAGGACCCCACGGCGCGTGGCGACGGGTGGCGCGTTCCGACGCGTCCTACGCCTCCTTCACCGCCCTCGATACGCTCTGTCCTTTTCATCGCGAGGGCGTCCAGACCAACCGCGACGCGGTCATGGTCGACAGCGACGCCGGCGCCCTGCACGAGCGCATGCGCGCCTTCGCCGACGGCCAGAGCCGGGACGATCTCGCGCCGCTGCTGCGTGCCCGCGCGCACTACGATCCCGAGCTGGCGCGAGCCAAGGTGCGGGGCGCCCTCGAGGCCGGAGCCCGACCCGAGCCCCTGGCCTACCGGCCCTGCGACACGCGCTGGTTCTTCCCCATCACGCCCGCCTGTCATCGGCCTCGCCCCGACCTGCTCGAGGCCATGAAGCGCTCGCGCTTCGCCCTGCTCACCGTGCGCAAGGATCGCGGGGACGCGCCCTGGGCCCACGTGGCGGCGTCCTCCGTCGTAGCCGACAGCTCCTACCTCTCCTCGCGCTCGAGCTGTCGCACCCGGGTCTTCCCGGTCGCGGACGCGCAGGGTCGAGCCAACCTCGATCTCGCCGCGGCGGCCACCTTCCTGGCCGACGTGGCCGGGCCCGAGGTGGAGTCCCTGCTCGCCTACGCCTTGGCCGTGCTCTCCGCGCCCGCCTATCGCGCCCTCGCCGGTGGACAGCTCGCGATGGAGTTTCCGCGCATCCCGTCGCCTCCTGACGAGGCGCACTACCGGGCCGTGGTCGCTGCGGGACGCGCCCTGGTCGAGGCCTTCGCGGATCCGGGAGAGGCGCTCGGAGAGGACGCGATAGAGGTCGGTCATTGCGTGCTGAGTCCGGCGCCCCTCGCTTTGGTGCGCGCCTACGCGTTGGCGCAGGGAGCGGTGAGCCGCTTGCTCGAGGCGATGCCGATACTCGAGCCCGTCCCCGCTTTGGAGTGACCTCCGGGTAGGATTGACCGTCGTCATCCCTTCGCGCAGGCTCGACCCATGGAGACGGGGCGAGGAAGTCGGCTATCGACGCGCCTTCGGCGCTCGCCGACTCGTTACCTCCCACTGCAGCGCATCGGCGTGGGCGGGATGGCCGAGGTGTGGAAGGCGGAGGCCGCCTTCGAGGGCGGCGATCGGCACATCGTCGCGATCAAGCGCGTGAAGCCGGAGATTGCGGAGGTCCCGCTCTACTTGGCGATGTTCCAGGACGAGGCGCGGCTGGGCATGCTGCTCCGGCATCCGAACATCGTCCGCGTCTACGATGCGCGCGAGGTCGCCGGCACCTTCATCATGGTGATGGAGCTGGTCGACGGCGTCTCCTTGAAGGGCCTGCTCGACGACGCCTTCGCGCGTCGTCGATCCATGCCCGTCGCACCTGCGCTGCATATCGCGCGACAGCTGGCGCAGGCGCTCGCCTACGCGCACGGGGCCCGCGACGCGACCGGTGCACCCCTCGGGGTGATCCACCGAGACGTCAGCCCGCACAACCTGCTCCTGGGCTCGGACGGCAGCGTGAAGCTGACGGACTTCGGTCTGGCCGAAGCCAGCATCAACGCGGCGTCGGTCGAGGACGGACTCTTGGGTGGGAAATTCGGCTACCTGGCGCCCGAGGTCACGCGCCAACAGCGCGGTGACCACCGCGTCGACCTCTTCGCCTTCGGCATCGTGCTCTGGGAGATGCTCGCGGGTCGCCGACTCTTCCTGGGCGCGACCGACGCCGAGACCCTGCGCCGCGTGTCGGCCGCCGTCGTGCCGGACATCCAACAGATCAACGATCGCGTGCCCGCCTCCGTCGCGCAGCTGCTGCGCTCGGCCCTGACTTCGGATCCGGCAGCGCGTGTCGCCAGCGCCGAGCTGCTGGTCGAGGCGTTGAACCAGGCCATCCTCGAGGTCGATCCCGGCGTGAGCAGCTCCGACGTCCAGCTGCTCGTCGCGCTCAGTCAGGCGGGTGGATCCCTGCCGGAGCCGACGCCGGAGCTCGGCTTCGCCTCGCTGCTCGAGGACGAGATGGATGCCTTCGCGGCCGCCGGCGGCGAGGCGCTCGGTGCTCAGGCGTTGAATCCGGATGAGTTCGACCTCGGCGTCGGCGTGCGCCGCTTCAAGCGTCGCTGACAGGCCACGGGCGCGGCCCGCGTCGACCGAGCTCCAGGATCTGCGGGCTGATGCGGTGGGGCGCGCGGGCGTATTCGTCGGCGACGCGCCGCGCTAGCGCCTCGAGCATCTCCGGATCGGCGCCGCTCACGGCGAGCAGCAGGTCGCGATGGGGCACGGCCACGGCGAAGGGAGGATCGAGCTCCGTCGCCAGCACGCCATGCAGTCCTGGCAGCACCAGCCGGGCGGAGTCCAGGGCGTCACCGCTGCGCGCCACGACCATCACCCCGTGGGGTGTGTCGAGCGCGTCGAAGCGCGCGCTGGCGGAGCGCCTGGCCAGGTGCGCCAGATACGCCCCTTCCACTTCCAGCTCCGGCACGCCCCAGCAGTCGACCTCTTCTTCGCGCACGAAGCGCGCCCTGTCGGGGTAGGCGAGCACGAGGGCGACGTACAGCTCGCCCGCCAGGTTTCTGCGGTAGAGGCGGCGCTCGGACGCGGCGCCGGGCCTCGCACCGTCCAGCTCTGCGAGGAAGGCGTGGCTGACGATCCGGGGCAGCAGACGCGGGCGCGCGTGCTCCCACTCGAAGCCGTCGTCGGCCTGATCGCCGCCGGGGATGAGCCCGATCAGGCGCGACAGGGCCAACTCCAGGTCGCCGTCGTCGCCTTCGGAGGCGCGCATGGCGTCCGAGAGCTCGACCTCGATCTCCTCGCCCAGACGCAGGTGACTGGCGAAGGCCTCGAGCAGCGTCAGGTCCGGACGCTTCATCCCGAGCAGCTCCTCGAAGAGATCCACGCTGCGGCAGAAGGGCCCGTCTCCGTGCGCCTCGGCCTCGGCTCGCTGCAGTTCGCGCGCCAGGCACAGCCTGGGGGAGTCGGCGTCGAGCGCCGCGTCGATGGCCGCGAAGGGATCGAAGAAGCCCCAGCGGCCCAACCTCAGCGCGTGGCGACCCTCGCGCTCGATGTGGCGCCCCGGCGGGAGATGCGCGACCAGCAGCGCCGCGAGCAACGAGCCTGCCCCTTCGATGAAACGTTCTTCGTCCTTCTGCGGTCCGTCAGCGTCGTAGACGAAGGCATCGAGCTCGCGCAGCAACGCCCGCACGCCGTCGGCACCGACGTCGAAGCCTGCCGGTCGGCGCCAAGCGGCGAAGGCGCGCGTGGCCTCAGCGAAGGGTCCGAGTCGGGGCTCGATCTTCGAGAGCCAGCGCATGGTCTCAGCCTCGACTCAGCAGGTCTCGCGCGACGAGCGTCAGGTGCACGTCGTTCGTGCCTTCGTAGATGCGCAGCGAGCGGACCTCCTGGTAGAGCCGCCCGACCACGCCATCCGCGAGCACGCCGCGACCTCCGAGCAGCTGGACGGCGGAGTCGACCACGCGCTGCGCGGCCTCCGTGGCGTAGAGCTTCGCCATGCTCGCGCTGCGCGACACGGCCGCGCGATCCCCACCCGCGTCCATGACGCGCGCCGCCTCGAAGACCATCAGTCGGGCGCTCGTCACGTCCACGGCCATGGTGGCGAGGCGTGCCTGGACGAGCGCCAACTCCGCCAGGGGCGCGCCGAACTGTTCACGCGCCTTCACGTGCGTCACGGCCTCGTCCAGCGCGCGCTGCGCCAGGCCGACTGCTGCCGCGCCCACGGTCGTGCGAAATCGATGCAGCGTCCCCAGAGCCGCGCTCATGCCGTCGCCCTCACGTCCCAGCAGAGCGCTCGCGTGCAGCCTCACGCCGCGGAGCTTCAGCTCGCCGATGGGGTGTCCACCCAGCACGCGCTGCTTCTTCACGCTCAGACCGTCGACGTCAGCGGGCAGGATGAAGGCGCTCAGTCGGCGCTCGGGCGCCTCGGGCGCGGTGAGTGCGAAGAGGGTGTAGACGTCAGCGATGCCGGCGTTCGAGATGAAGCACTTGGCGCCGTCGATCACGTAGTGGTCGCCCTCTCGACGCGCGGTGGTCGTGATCCCGCCCAGGTCCGTGCCGGCGTTCGGCTCCGTCAGCGCGAAGCCGGCGACGCGCGCGCCCGAGCGCACGCCCGGCATGTTGGCCGCGCGCTGAGCGTCGTCGCCCTTGGCGCTGATGGGGTAGCTGCCGAGTCCCTGCATGGCGAAGGCGAGGTCGAGCAGCGGGCTCGCGTAGGCCAGGCGCTCACGCGCGAGGCAGAGGGCGGTGGACGAGAGCTCTTCGCGCGGGCCGCCATCGCGCGCACGACAGACGAGATCGAGGATGCCGAGGGAGCCGAGGGCCGACGCCATGCCACGCAGCGCCTGACCCGGATCCACGGGGCGACCTCCTCCGCTCGCTTCGATGGCCTCGGCGCGCTCACCCGCCTGAGCCAGCTTCGGCAGGAGCTCGTCCGCGAGCGCCTTCGGGACGTAGGCGTCCAGCGTCGGGTAGGGCATCGTCGGGTAGGGCATCGTCGGGTAGGGCATCGTCGGGTAGGCGTCCAATGTCGGGTAGGGCATCGTCGGCTGGGGCATCGCCGGTCCTGCGTCTGTCATCGGTAGATGGGCTTCCGCTGCTCGACGTAGGCGTCGTGCGCCTCGCGAAAGTCCGGGTGCTCCATGCAGATGGCCTGCGCCTGCGCCTCGGCCTCGATGCCGCTGTCGAAGTCCAGGTTCGACTCGTACTCGAGCATCTTCTTGGTCATCGAGTGAGCGAAGGCTGGACCCGCGGCGAGGCGCTGCGCGAGCTCCATCACCTCCTGGCTCAGCGCGTCGTTGGGCACGACGCGGTTGACCAGGCCGATGCGATGCGCCT
>JAACVI010000493.1 GCA_009992505.1 Myxococcales bacterium | reverse complement strand
CCGCGGGCCACTCGACGGTCACCGTGGCCGACGACGCCCCGGACAGCGACAGCACGTTCCATGCGGCGTTCTGAGACTGGAAGCCCTGCATGTTGTACACCGTGAGCCACCTCGTCCCGTCTCCTTCGATGCGCACGCGCGCTCCGAGCGCCGCGATGTTCGAGGTCGTGCCGACGAAGCGCACGGTGGCCGTCATGGGACGCGTGGCCGGTGTCTGTACGTAGAACGCGGACAGCAGGGACGTGTCAGTCGCGTAGGCGATGTCGTGGTTGGCGTCGCCTCTGACACTGCCCGTCCCAGCGCCCGAGAAAGAGATCCTCGTGACCATCCTGATCGAAGTCCGCCGCGGCGGCCGAGAACACGTCGTGGGATGAGACGACCGGATCGATCAGCGCCGCCGTCACGTCGGCGAAGCCGGCGGAGCCGTCGTTCCGGAAGAGCCGATCGTCCCCGAGGCCCGCGATGAAGAGGTCCGGATCGCCGTCCTCGTCGTAGTCGATCCACACGGGGTTGTGAATGTCGGCGCGGCGCCCGCCGACGGCCCTCAACGGGAGGGCGCCGACCACCTCCTCGAAGCGCCCCGCACCGACGTTTCGGTAGAGGTCGATGGCGAATCTGAACACCCGACCACCCTACGCTGCGGACTGCTGCGGTCGAACGGAACCGCGCGAAGACTCGGCAGGTGGTCAGTGCAGATAGCGGACGGAGCGCGCGGGCAGCGTGAAGTCGAGGCTCTGTCGAGCCAGGGTCAGCGTCACGCCCGAGGGCAAAGCGTCGTGGAAGACGCGGCCGTCGACGGCCACGTCCACGGGCACGGGCACGCTGACGGTCGCGGGACTCGCGCTGCGGTTCAGGGCCACGATGGCGAGCTCGGCGCCGCGTCCACGCGCCACGACCCAGACGTCGTCCGTGACCAGGAGCGGTCGGTAGTCCGTGCTGCGCAAGCCGGGCAGCGCCGCGCGACCGCGCCCCAGAGCCGACACGCGCGCGAGCTGACTCGACTCGAGGGCGCTGAGGTCGGTGCCGAAGCGCGTCATGCGCCGGTTGTCCGGATCGGCGCCGCCCACCTGTCCGTACTCGTCGCCTTGATAGAGCAGCGGCGCGCCGGGCAAGGCGAAGAGCCAACCCAAGGCGACGTACATGCGATCGTAGGCGTCTCTTGTGGTGGGCGCCGAGGGCAGGTCGCTCCATTTGTTGCCGGCGCGCCCCGGATCGGAGGCGAGGCTCAACCAGCGCGAGGTGTCGTGCGAGCCGAGGTAGGGCGTCATGATCGCGCCCGCCGGGTAGTGGCTCTGGCTGGCCTGGGTCCAGAAGTCGACGTGCGACATGCCGCGCCCGGGGGTGTCGTTGGCGAAGCTGAGCGCGCTCGCGTAGTAGAGCACGAAGTCGAACTGACCATCGAGGGCGTCGGGGCCGATGTAGCGCGAGATGGTGCCGTAGTTGTCGACGTTTCCGCCCGAGTCGGGGCCGGCGCCCGAGTCCCAGCCCATGGCCGTCTCGCCCATCAAGAAGTAGTGCGTGCCCGCGGTCTCGAAGCGCTCACGCACGCGCGCGCGCAGGTTGAAGACGGCGCCGTCCACCACGTGCTTCACGGCGTCGACGCGGAAGCCGTCGAGGTCGTATTGCTCGAGCCAGTACATGGCGTCGTCGAGCAGCGCGGTGGCGGCCTCGTTGTTCTCCCAGTTCACGTCGGGCAGGTAGTCGGTGAACAGGCAGTCGAGTCGACGCGCCGTCCAATCACATCCGGCCGTGCCGCAGATGCAGCCGTCGTTGAACCAGCCGGGATGGTCGCTGTGGTAGGGGTGGTCTTGGTGCACGTGGTTGACCACCAGATCCATCAGGATGCGGATACCGTGGGCGTGAGCCGCCTGGACCAGCGCCGTGAGCTCGGCCGGGTCGCCGAAGCGCGCGTCGATGGCGCGCGGCTCGATGGGCCAGTAACCGTGGTAGCCGGTGACGCTGCCCGCGCCGCTGGCTTCCCCGTAGGCGCCGGCGGGCTGCGTGGTCCAGGGCGTGATCCACAAGGCGTTGACGCCCATCGAGTCCATGTAGCCGTCGTCGATGGCCTGGCGGATGCCGCGCAGATCGCCGCCCTCGAATTCCGTGCCGCCCAGCGCGCCCACGGGCGCCGCGTCGTTGCTGGTGTCGCCGTCGCGGAAGCGATCCGTCATCACCAGATAGATCAGCGCGTCGCGCCAG
>JAACVI010000024.1:7873-8144 GCA_009992505.1 Myxococcales bacterium | reverse complement strand
TCGGGCGCTGCGATTTCGGGCGCAGGCATCACGGCCTGGGGCAGCGCGGGCGCGACGATCATGGGCTGGGCCGCGAAGGGGAAGGGCGGCGTCGGATGGGGCTGTCGCGTCTCGCGCTCCAGCATCGGCACGCCGACAGCGACCGCGTCGTCTGCTCTCGCGCCGTCGTCCACCTCGCTGGCCGCGGAGGCGTCGTGCGCGGGCGCGCTCGGTGGCGCGGGCGCGCTCGGTGGCGCGGACGCCGGGACGGAGCTCCAGGCGCTGGCGGGGG
>JAACVI010000024.1:0-7854 GCA_009992505.1 Myxococcales bacterium | reverse complement strand
GGCGTCGTGCGCGGGCACCGCCAGGTCGGGCGGAGCCGCCGTGCCGATCAGCGTGCGCCCCCGGCGGGACTTGGACAGCGCGACCTTCTTCGGAGGCGCGAGGGGCTTGGGTGGAGGCGCGATCCCGGGGATGGCCGGAGCCCGCGGCGGTGGCGGGATGCGAGGTAGCGCGGCCCTGAGCGTCGAGGTCGGCGCGTCCGAGTCGCGCCGCCCGCCCTCGTCCGGCAGACGTTCCTCGAGTCGTGACAACAGCCCCTCGAGTCGCTCCACCAAGGCGGCCGCGTCGCCGCTCTTCGGGCTGTCCTTGGCGCGCGGCGTGTGCGCCGGTGCCGGCGGGGGCAGCGAGGGTTTGATCGGGGGCGTCTCCTGACGCGCGGACGCCACGGCGTCCTCCACGGGCGCGAGCAGGTTGGCCGCCGCCGGCCGCTCGCGTCGCTCCACGTGGATGCGGCCCGAGCTGAGCACCAAGAAGGCCGAGAGCGCCTCGGGGCCACCGACCCGCGGCGAGGCGTCGCCCATGAAGGTGGCCTCGGCACCGGCGATCAGCCCCTCGGCGAGGTCGATCTCGACCATGGCCCGGGGATGCCGCACCGTGAGGTGGTGGGTGAGGCCAGCCTGCGCCAGAGCCCTCAGCGTGCGCGTGGGCCCCAGGGTCTCGAGCCGGATCTCGAAGGGCTCGCTCTGTTTGGCCCGCTGGGTCAGCTCCAGATCGGGCGCGAGCAGCGCGCTCACGCCGGCGATCAAGCGATCGAGGCGAGGGGGCGCGTTCTCGTTCGTCCACAGCTCTTCTTCACGCACCACGAGCACCGACGCCCAGCGCAGGCCCGCGTCGCGCCGCAGCTCACTCATCACGCCGTAGGCCCAGCCGTCGAGGCCGTCCTCGTTCACCAGCAAGAGCTCGGGATCCAGCGCGCGCGCTCGGGCCAGGCCTCCGCCCTCCGCGTCGGTGACCACCACCTGCGCGCCCAGCGCTCGCAGCTCCTGCGCGAGCATGTCCGCGCGCGCGACCTTCTCCTCGACCAAGAGCACGCGGCGACCGGCGAGTACGCTCGGATCCGTGTTGCCCACCGTGTCGGCGTCGAGCACGTCGAGGCGACCGGTGGGTGACTCGTGAAACTCGTAGCGCAGAGGCTCGGAGCTCTCGATCAGAGGCCGAATGCGCGCCACGAAGTCGGCGATGGCCTCGGCCACGGGGCGCCCCGAGCGCAGGACGACCCGCGCGCCCGTGTCGGCACCCGCAGGGGAGATGGACAGGATGCCGCTCTTCACCTTCGCGCCGAGCAGCTCGACCAGCTCGTCGAGGGTGGCCTCTCCCACTTCTCCGAGCACGGTGCCCGAGCGCTCGGGCAGCTCCTTGGCCAGGGCCGAGATGCGCCGCGCCATCTCGTCCAGGCTCGCGCTCTTGGGCACGACGGCGACCGCTCCATGACGCGAGAACTGCAGCCTGGCGTCGAGGCTGGCGTTCTCCGACAGGATGACGACGGGCACGACGGCGGTGGACGCGTTGCCCGAGAGCTCCTGCAGGATGGTCTCGGCGTTCTCCGCAGCGTCGCCCAGCAAGACGACGAGATCCGGCGCCGCCGCCAGCACGGAGGAGACCGCGTTCTCGGAAGCGGCCGCCTCGACGAAGGTGGCGTACCCCCCCAGGGCCTCCTCCAGCGCCGCGCACAGAGGATCCCCCGTGCCCAGCATCAGCAGGGTCGGAAGATCGCCATCACCGTCTTGGTCGCTCGTTCCCATCCTCGTCCGTAACGGACCTCACGAAGGCCCGGTGGGAAATCCTAACATGGCCCGTGCCGAGACCTCGAATGACTGGCCAAGCGGGCGGTTCCGGGCCCTTGGGCGTGCGCGAACTGGGTTCGAGCGCGATCTCTGGGTTATCCTCCGCAGATGAGTCGTGAGGACCGCTTGGCCGGCGCTGTGCGCGTCACTTTGGCGCTGGACGAGGGCGCCGGAGGTGATCTCGTCACGGGAAGCGTGCGCGACGTCTCCTCGTCGGCGTTCTTCCTGGAGCAAGAGGAGCCACCCGCCGTCGGCGTCGAGGGTCGCTTCGAGCTCATGGACGCTTCGGGCATCGTGCTCGAGACCGGGACCTTCCGCGTCGTGCTCTCCCAGCCCGGTCTGGGCGCGGGCGTCGAGATCCTGCACCTCTCGGCTCACAGCCTCAGGCCACCGGCTCCGTCTGGAGTGTTCGAGGCTCCCGAGCCGCCCGAGGAGCCCGCCCAGGCCCAAGCCGTCCGTGTCCCCACCTTGCTCCACGGCAAGGATCTGGCGGACGTCTTCGCCATCGGCATCGACCTCGGCACGTCCAACACCTGCGCGGCCGTCGACGAGGACGGGAAGGGTCGCTTGCTGGTCACCCGTCAGGGTGAGCGCAAGATGCCCTCCATGCTCTCGCTGCTCGACGACGGAAAGCTCGCCGTCGGCAGCGCCGCCGCGCGGCGTGGCGTGCTCTACCCCGAGCGCACGGTCTACGGCAGCAAGCGACTCCTGGGCTGCAGCTACGAGCCCGAACTCGCGCGCGAGATGCAGGGCCACTTCGCCTATCCGCTGGTCGAGATGAAGGGTCGGGTCTTCGGCGCCGCGCTGGCATCGCGCAGGCTCTCGATGGAGGACGTGGCGCGCCATCTGCTCGCCGCCGTGCGCGCCAACGCGGAGGCAGAGCTCGGGCGCACGGTGGAGTACGCCGTGATCACCGTGCCCGCGCACTTCGGGGAAGCTCAACGCGCGGCGGTCCGCAGCGCGGCGCGCGGCGCGGGTCTGACCGTGCTGCGCCTGCTGGCCGAACCCACCGCCGCCGCCATCGCCTACGGTCACGAGCGCGACGAACATGCGCGGCTGGTCGTCTTCGACCTCGGCGGGGGCACCTTCGATCTCACGCTGCTCGACGTCAGTCGCAAGCGCTTCGAGGTGGTCGCCACCGGCGGCGATCTGTTCCTGGGCGGACTCGACCTCGACGACAGCGTCGCCGCGTTCCTGCTCGAGCGCTTTCAGCGCGACGTCCGCTCCCCGATCGAGCCGACGCCTCAACAGGTGGCGCGCCTGCGCGAGGTGGCCGAGGAGTGCAAGCTCAGCCTCTCCGTGCAGCCCAAGACCTCGGCCCATCTGCCGCACTTCGCCGAGGTGAACGGACGGCCCGTCGACCTCTCGGAGACGATCTCACGCGAGGATCTGGAGATCCTCGCCGCGCCGCTGCTCGACCGCATGATGACGATCACGGCCGAGGTGCTCGAAGGGCAGGGCGTCTCGCCCCGGGACATCGACCACGTCGTGCTCGTCGGGGGCATGACGCGCATGCCCGCGGTGCAGGCGCGCGTGGAGGCGTACTTCGGTCGCCGGCCCAGCCTGCGCATGCATCCGGACGAGGCTGTGGCCCTGGGCGCGGCGCGGGCGGCGCGCGCGGGTCGCGGCCATCAACTGGTCGACGTCCTGCCCCTCTCCATCGGCGTGGCCACGCCCGGTCGGCGCTTCTTGCGCCTGCTCGCCCGCAACACGCAGGTGCCCGTGTCGCGCGAGTTCGTGCTGCCGCGGAGCGAGGGAGCGCCGGAGGAAGAGGTCGTTCCGCTCTTCCAGGGAGAGCGCCCCGACGCCACGGCCAACGAGTACCTGGGCAGCCTGGTGATCACGGGCATGCCCGAGGGCGCGCAGGGCGGCATCGCCCTGACGCTGAAGCTGGACGCCGAGTCCGTGCTCTCGGCCTCGGCGAGCATGGCCGAGGGGGGCGCGGCGCTCACGCTCTCCCTCGAGCGAGAGCGGCCCGTCGACGTGATCCTGGCGGCTCTGGGCGACTACGACGGCCCCGACTTCGAGCGCCACGTCGCGCGCCCGCGCTCGGGCCTGGCCCTGCTCTTCGATCGCTTCCGCGCGCTCTTCGGCGGTTGAGGTCGCCGCGTCAGCGCCGAATTTCCTCGGCCCGACGGCTCGACGCGGCCCGGCCTGCTATGCTGTCGGCCATGTCTTGGTCATCCTTCAGGCTCGTCTCACGGCTCGCATGGATCCTCCCGCTCGGCCTCTGGGCCTGCAGCGCCCCACCTGCGGCCACGATGCGAAACGACGGCGCCGTGTCCGACACCAGCGTCCCGCCGGACTCGGCCACCCTCGACGCGGCCGTCGACGCCGCGCCGGACGCCGCGCCGACCGACTCGGGGATGCTGCTCTCGGACGCGGGCCCGAGCTGCAGCTGCCCCGTGCTGCCCACGACCTGCACGGCGCCGCCCTCGGGCGATCCGCGCTTCACGCCCGATCTCGACGGTAGCTACAGCGACCCGCTGCTCTCCCTGGTGGAATGCGCCAACACCCACCTCGAGCTCGCCATCTACAGCGCCGACTGGACCTGCCTGCTCGAGGCGATTCGCGCGCGCCTGGCCGAGGCGCCCGGGCTGACCCTCGACATCGTCACGGACGACGATCAATGCCCGCTGGTCGCCGGCTCCCGCAGCTGCGCCCTGTCGATCTTCGACGGAGATCCGCGCGTGACCATCGTGGACGACGCGCGCTCCAAGCTGATGCATCACAAGTTCCTGCTGGCCGACGGAACGCGCGCCTGGCTGGGCTCCGCGAACTTCACCGAGGACTCCTTCTGCACGGACGTGAACGACGGGCTCATCCTGACGGAGCCCGCGCTGGTGCAGGGCCTGGAGGACGAGTTCAATCGCTTCTTCACCGACGGCATGTTCGGACCCGTGGCCGCGACGGATCCCATCGTCGCCGGACCCTACAGCCTCTACTTCAGCCCCCAGACGCCCGTGGACTCGCCCAGCCGGTGGTTCACCGATCTGGTCGCGCGCATCGACAGCTCGACCGGCTGGATCCGCGTGATGATCTTCGCCCTGACGCGCACCGAGATCTCCGACGCGCTGATGCGCGCCAAGGATCGGGGCGTGGCCGTGCGCGTGCTCGTGAACCCGCGCTTCGGCAGCGAGCCGGCCGTGGAGGCGCTGCGCACCGCGGGCGTCGATGTCCGCGAGGCTGCCGTGCACGCCAAGGTGTTGGTCATGGACGGGCGCTTCGTGGCCACCGGTTCCGCCAACTGGTCCGCGGCGGCCTGGGCCAACGACGAGAACAGCCTGTTCATCGACGACTCGTCCATCGCCCTTTCCTACGAGGCGCGCTTCGATCTTGCCTGGGCCGGCGCCGCGCCCTGATCCTGAGCGTTAGGCCTGCGCGCCGTGCTCGCGCGCGAGCTCGCTGCGGTCGTGGGCCGAGGTGGTGCGCAAGCGTCCGTCGGAGGCGCGCACGGCCTCGCGCAAGCGCGCTTGGGTCTCGCGTCTGACGGCGTTGTCGTGCGCGACCACGCTCTGGAAGAGGTCGAGGCCTCGGGCCGGCCTGGCGTGCGTGTCGAGGCTGACCTCGGCGTGATGGAAGTAGGCGTCGCCGCAGTGGAGCAAGGTGCCCTCGCCCTCGTCGATGGCGACGCCCGCGTGTCCGCGGCTGTGTCCGGGCAGGCTCACGAGCTGGATCTCCGGCGGCAGGCCATCGAGCTCGCGCGCGCGTGCGAAGCCATGGAAGGCCTCGCCCTCGGCTTCGTACTCGTGCACCTCGGGCGCGTGCTCCCACTGCACCGCGCGGTAGCGGCTGCGCTCGCGTGGCGACGGCTTCTGGGCGGCCTGCCACTCGTCGCGCAAGAGGTGGAGCCGCGCCTCGGGGAAGTCCGAGAGCCCACCCGCGTGATCCAGATCCAGGTGGGTGACGAGCACGTCACGCACATCGCTCGGACTGAAGCCGAGGGCGCAGACGTGCGTGAGCGCGGTCTGCTCGAGGGCGAGGCGTGGTCGCACCAGGCCGCGGAAGAGCATGCCCAGGCGCCGTGGCTCCTCTATGTCGCTCGTGCCGAGTCCGGTCTCCACCAACACGAGCGAGTGGGGCAGCTCGATCAGCAGGCAGTGGCAGACGAACTCGCTCTCTTCCCCGAGC
Organism: Myxococcales bacterium; assembly: GCA_009992505.1. Lineage (GTDB taxonomy): Bacteria > Myxococcota_A > Polyangia > Polyangiales > Houyiibacteriaceae > JAADHO01. The sequence goes on along the minus strand of JAACVI010000024.1, from coordinate 1,941 downwards.
AGCGCGCGTCCGCCGCGTGGACAGAGGGTGCCGCAGTCGAGGTGGTGGACGCGCATGATCAGTCTCCTGGCGCCAGACGATAGGCGTCGGCTTCGGCCAAGGGAGGCAGCGCCTCTCGACGCACGAGCAGCGTGCGCACGGCCCACACATCACCCAGCACGCGATACTCGAGCGCCGTGCGATCGAGGTAGTCCACACCCGCCGAGCCGCCGGTGCCGATGCGGCGACCGATCACGCGCTCGACCATGCGCGCGTGTCGCTGACGGAAGATGAGCATGCTCTGCTCCATCGCCACCAGCGCATCGAGCACCTCGCGCGGCCAGGCCAGGAGGGGCAGCTCGCGGTAGCTCTCGATCATGACCAGGGCGGCGCGAATGCGGCTCAGGCGGCTCTTCTCCTCGCCCTCGACCTCGCGCGCCTCGAGGAACGCCTTGGAGGCCTCGTAGCCCAAGCGATAGCGCTCGCGCAGGCGCTCTCCGTCCGCGGGCGTCAACGCATCGTGGGTCGCCAAGTCCGCGGCGTTGTCGTTCTCCTTCTTCATGGCCTGCACGTAGGCGTCGACGAAGGCCTGCACGCGCGCGCCGTCGCCCTCGTCGTCGGGACTCGAGCCCGCGATGGGCGTGCGGTAGAGCCACTCGAACACGGCGTCGCGCAGGCTCGGCGTGTCGCGCAGGCGCCTCTCCACGCGCTCGGAAGCGGGGGAGGGCGAGCCGTCCGCCTGCTTCAGCGCGTCGAGGTAGCTGTGCTCGTGACCCAGCGGGATGCGCTGCGCGTCGGAGAGTCCGAGCAGGATCTCGATCTCCCTGAGTTGCGCCGACTGGAAGCCGCTGGCCGGGCTGAGCTTGTCGCGGAAGCCCAGGTAGTCGCGGGTGGTCATGGTCTCCATCAAGGAGAAGTGGTCCGCCGCCTTGTCGAAGATCTCCGCCACGCGCCGGATGCCGCGGGCGGCTGCGGCCAGAGCCTGCTCCGGCACACGCGGTTGGGCGAAGAGATCGCGCACGGTCGACAGCTCGCGCAGCACCAGCTTGAACCAGAGCTCGTCGATCTGGTGGATGGTGATGAAGAGCACCTCATCGTTGAGCAGGCCGTCGTCGTTCTCCTCGAGTCCCCCCTGCAACGAGAGCAGCTGCTCCACCTCGACGTATTCCCAATAGCTGGTCGGCTTGCGGCTCATGTCAGCGACGCTGCCACGCGAGCCGACCCGGGGGCAATGCCGGCGCGCATCACGGCGCGGGGTGGGGTATACGGACGCATGGCAAAGACGCAGAGGCTCGACGCGCTCGAAGAGGCGCTCCGAAATGGTGGCGCCGATGGCGCGCGCATCGCGATGGTGGAGGTGGCGCGGCGCTTCAAGCGTTCCTGGCTCGAGATGGCCGGGGCGCTGTCACGGCTCCTCTCCTCTGAGGCCTACCTCGAGTGGGGCTACGGCGACCTGTACGAATACGCGTCCCTCGAGCTGATGCTGAAGCGGCCCACGGTCGAGAAGCTGCTCGTGAGCTACGGCGTCTTGCGCCAGCACGCGCCCGACGTGCTCGATCGGGACGGCGTCGAGCGCTCCATCCCGCCGCTCGATTCGGTCGCCTACTTCGGTAAGGCTTTGCGTAAGCAGGCCGCGAACGACGAGGGGCCCGAGCCGGATCCCGAGGTCGTGGAGGATCTGCGCCGCGCGGTCTTCGACGAGGGTCAGCCCGTGGCCGTGCTGCGCCGCACGCTCGGACCTCTGCTCTACCCGAAGCCGCCCGGACGCGAAGAGGTGGAGGCGATGCAGAAGGCAGCCAGCGCCGCTCAGCGCCTGCTCAAGCAGGTCTCCGAGCTCAGCGCGCTCTCGCCCGCGCGCCGCGATCATACGCAGAAGGCCCTCGCCGGGCTGTTGAAGGAGCTCGAGCCGCTGATCGAGCAGGCCACGACGGATCTCACCGAGGCCCAAGCCCAGGCCAGCTG
>JAACVI010000492.1 GCA_009992505.1 Myxococcales bacterium | reverse complement strand
CGAGCTTCTCAGGCCGGGCTCTGGCGCAGTCACCTGCCATGATCCCGATCCAGGGAGTGCTCACGGATGACGCGGGAGCGCCCCTCGATGGCGACAAGACCATGCAGTTCTCGCTCTATGCGGCGGATCTGGGCGGTTCGCTGCTGTACACGGAGACGCAGACCGTGCCCGTGGCGGCCGGCCTCTTCAGCATCTACCTCGGCGACATCGCGGCCCTCGACCTGAGCCTCTTCCGGGACAACCAGGTCTGGCTGGGCGTCAGCATCGACGGCGGCGTCGAGCTCTCCCCGCGCGTGCAGTTCGCCACCGCTCCCTACGCGGCCTATGCGGCCTACGCCGGCGACGCGACCACGGTCGGCGGCGTCGGCGCCAGCGACATCGTGAGGGCGACGGTCGGCACCGGCATCAGCATCGACGCCAGCAACCAGATCAGCGTCGATCGCACCCAGATCGACAACTGGATCACCGTCTCCGTGGGCGCCCAGGCCAACTCGAACCCCCAGAACCATCTGCGCTACACCGACGCCGAAGCGGTGACCGCCGTCTCCGCCGCCGACAACTACGTGCGCAACACCGGCGACACGGTGACCGGGCCGTTGACGGCGACCTCGACGCTCACGGTCAATGGAGCGATCAACGCTCTGGGCGGCATCACCATCGCCTGTCCGGCCGGCAAGACCCGCGTGGGGCGCTGGTGCATGAACACCTTCCGCCAGTCGGCGAGCAACTTGTCCGGGGCCCGCACCGCCTGTGAGGCGCAGGCCGCGGCCATCTGCCCGCTCGAGGCGATCCTGATGTGTCAGACCGCGGGCGCTCCCGCCCACTGCGTCGCCGACACGACGCCTCCCACCATGCCGTCCACGTCCCCGGGCGTGCTCACCGGCGACTCGTCCCCCTCGAACACGGTGACCATCCAGCACCGTTCAATCGTCTATCATAGCCAGGCCGCTGTCGGTGCCGGGTTCGTCAACGACATCGCTGCGATCGAGGACGCCACGTCGGCGTCCCTGCGCTACTACTGCTGCACCCCGGCGCTCGGTAGCTGAGCTCCGCTCGCACTGCGAACATCGTCGCGCCTCGAGGGCTCAGCCTTCGGGGCGCGCTTCGTTGTGCACCCAGAATGGGCGGTGCGTGATGTGGACGTGCAAGCGCCGCTCCGTAAGCCGCCCGCCGAGCGTCTGCTCATTGATCTCAGTCAGCGGCGGGGGACAAGCCCCCGCCCTACGGGTGGAGCGCGATGCCGCTCACGCCATTCGACCGACGGCGGCCGGGGACGAGCCGAACGAGGCGAGCGCGTCCGGCCCGAGTCGCGACGCGAGGCTCCTGTTCCAGAGGGGCGTGGGGTGTGCTCCCAGCTCTTCAGTTGCCGACCTGGGCCGAGGCACGCACTTCGATGCGGGCCGGGCTGTTCCGGCGAACCAGGCGCTGGGGCCGGATGTGGCTGCCATTCTGGAAAGCGGGCGGATGGGCTGGATCGCAGCGCGGTCCGAAG
>JAACVI010000491.1 GCA_009992505.1 Myxococcales bacterium | reverse complement strand
TTCTTGACCGGAATGGTGATGGTGCTCGCCGCGGGCTGTGGCGCACCGTGGACGGTCGTGACGCGCTCTGGACCGCCCTCGGCCCTACGCGGCGCGAACCCTCTGGTCGCGGACGCGGACTTCACGCAAGCCACGATGGACGGCGTTCCCATCGCGCAGGCCATCGGCGCGCTGCCCGCGAACGAACAGAGCGACGTGCAGACGATGCTGGCAGACCTGCAGCAGACCTTCATCACCGAGCTCGCCTCGGACGTCCCCGTGCAGGTCGTGACCTCGAACGGGCCACCGGCTCCCGGTGAGGTGCGCGTCACCATGCGCGCCATCGACATCGCTCGCGGCGGTCACTCGCCCTTCTCACCTCCGAGCTCACTGACCGTGCGCATCAGCTTCAGCGTCGGTGGCCAGATCACCGACGAGATCGAGGTGACGCGCAGGATGAACTGGGCTGTCACGCGGCCGTCCGCGGCGCGACGCTTGCGCGGCTTGGCGACGCAGATGGCGCAGATGGGCGCCCGGTTCTTCCGGCGCGAGCAGAGTCGCTGAGTCGGATGGGCACCCGACAGAAAGCAACATGAGCAGAGTACTCGTCGTCGGCGGCAATCGGGGCATCGGCCTCGCCATGGTGAAGCAGCTCTCGGCGCGCGGAGAGGAGGTCATCGCGGCCTGCCGGCGAAGCTCGAAGGAGCTGTCGGCGCTCGACGTCGAAGTGATCGAGGGCGTGGACGTGCGCGGCGAGCAGGGCGCCCGGAAGCTCTCGGAGGGCATCGGCGATCGTGACCTCGACCTGGTCGTGGTCGTGGCAGGGATCCTGAAGAACGTCTCCCTCGAAGCCCTCGACTACGACGCCATGCGCGAGCAGTTCGAGGTGAACGCGCTGGGACCGCTGCGAGTCGCGGAAGCCGTGATGCATCGACTCGGCGTGGGCTCGAAGCTGGCGCTGATCTCGAGCCGCATGGGTTCCCTGGAGGACAACACCTCCGGCGGACACTACGGCTACCGCATGAGCAAGGCGGCGCTGAACATGGCCGGGCGCTCGCTTGCGCACGACCTCGAACGGCGAGGCGTGACGGTGCTGCTGCTGCATCCGGGCTTCGTGCGCACGGAGATGACCGGGCACCAAGGCCTGATCGAGACAGACGAGTCCGCCGCCGGCCTGATCGCCCGCATCGACGCGCTGGGTCTCGAGGACACGGGCACGTTCTGGCACGCGAACGGCGAGCGCCTGGCGTTCTAGGCGCCGCCTCGGCGCTCGCGATCTTCTGGCCCCGGCTGACGCGTAGCGCATGGCGGCGCCGTTGTTCGTGATGAACGTGAGCTCCTTCTCCATCGCGATGCGATAGCTGGGGAGATACCCGCGGGCGACCTCGCGTTGGCGCACCTTTGCGATGGCGTCGATGGCGTCATCGTCGTGGCGTAGCGCCTCCTTGCCGCCCGCCGTGGTCTTGCTCGCGTCACCCTCCATCGCCTCGGCGGCGGCCCAGGGGTGCCCCATCGCGTGGTAGTGGTCGACCCACTCCTCCCATTCCGAGACGGAGGGCTCGGCTTCGAGCGCGTCCG